>NZ_BAAJMJ010000012.1:0-99934 GCF_057552415.1 Pseudoalteromonas sp. NH0006-26 | reverse complement strand
AGCAGAAAAGTGAAATGCGCACACTCATCCAGCATCTATCGCGTAGGTTGGGCGAGCGAAGCGACTCCCGACGAATAAAGAGTTCAACATTTGTTATGTGGCTCTCTAGCGCTGTGGGCATTACGTCATTCTACTGCGTTGTCGCTACGAAGTAGCGCACCGACTCCAAATACAAGCAAGGCCGACTCTAAAGAGTCGGGCTTTTTTGCATCTGGAATAAAGTGAAAATACGGGTTCGAGATATAAGGGTAAATATGAGCCTAAGGCTTAACGATGATCCTTAGCACTTTCTTATTTCACGTGCTGGGTTGCCGGCAACCACGGTGTTTGATGCAATGCTCTTAGTTACCACTGAACCCGCACCAATAACAGCATTATCACCAATGGTAACACCAGCTAACACAATAACTCCCGCGCCAATCCATACGTTATTACCTATGGAGATTGGTGCTGTAAAGTTTTCTTTATTGAGGCGCTCAGTTGGGTTCACAGCATGCGAAACTGCTAATAGCTGAACATTAGGGCCAATTAAGCAGTCGCTACCAATCGTAATCACTCCTTCATTAATTGGTGCATCTAATACAGTGCAGTTAATGTTTATAAAAGTACGATCACCTATATGTATTTGACTGCCATAGTCACAATGAAAGCCCGCTTCAATAATTACTCCATCACCACAGTGTGAGCATAATTCTTTTATTCGCTTTAAATTACCTTTACTGGGGCTTTTATTAAATAAGCGGCAAATTTCGTGCACAGCTTTACGCTGCGTTAGACTCTCTTTACTAATACTATTAAATGGCTGCATATCAATTTTGTTTAACTTAAATAATGGTGTCTAGCTTAACCTACTTTGAGCATGATGATAATTTGAATAAAACTGCGCTTTTTTTATGCATTCACTTGCCATTTATTATGTTTCGTTTAAAATCCCCTAACTTTCGAAACGAAACTTAATGGTAGTTACTTAATGACCAAACGAAATACACAGCAACGCCGTCATCTGATCCTTAGCCAAGTAAATGAGCTTGGTGAAGTGGCTGTTGAGACCCTTGCTGAACAGTTTCAAACATCAGAAGTAACCATTCGGAAAGACTTAACCGCGCTTGAGAAAAGTGGCTTGTTGCTGCGCCGATATGGTGGAGCTATTGCGCTACCAAAAGAGATAGTAAGCGATGAGATCGATTCTAAGCGCAAAGTAGCCATTGCTAAAGCAGCAGCGGCGCTTATAAAAGATCATAACCGCATTATTATTGACAGCGGCCGCACCACTGCAGCGATGATCCCTGAGTTGGCTACCAAGCAGGGGTTAGTTGTTATGACTAACGCGATTAAAGTGGCAACACGTTTATTAGCACTTGAAAACGAGCCAACACTTTTGATGACAGGTGGAACGTGGGATCCGCATTCAGAATCGTTTCAAGGGCAAGTAGCTGAAAATGTTCTATGCTCATATGATTTTGATCAGCTATTTATAGGTGCCGATGGCATTGATGTAACGCGTGGAACAACTACGTTTAATGAACTTGTTGGATTAAGCCAAGTGATGGCTAAAGCTGCGCGCGAAGTTATTGTGCTGGTTGAGTCAGAAAAGATTGGCCGAAAAATACCAAATTTAGAATTACCGTGGCAAACAGTAACCACATTAATAACCGACAGTGGCTTAGCAAGTGATAAGCGTGCAGCCATAGAGGCGTGTGGTGTAAAACTAATTTGCGCAGAGATTATACAATAGCAACTACATCGTGAGTTGCTAGAATTAAAAAATTAATGGAGACACTATGTGTGGAATCGTTGGGGCTGTTGCAGAACGTCCAGTAAATAAAATCTTAGTTGAAGGCCTTAAGCGTCTTGAGTACCGCGGTTATGACTCAGCAGGTGTAGCTTTACTTGAAGGCAATACACTTAATACAGTTAAAGCAGTTGGTAAGGTTGTAAACTTAGAGTCAGCACTTGAACAAGCTGGTGTTAGCGGCCATACAGGTATTGCACACACTCGTTGGGCGACTCATGGCGGTGTAACTGAAGCTAATGCTCACCCACATGTTTCAAGCAATCAATTAGCGCTTGTACATAACGGTATTATTGAAAACCACGCAAGTTTGCGTGCAGCACTTAAAGGCGACGGTTACGAGTTTTTATCAGATACCGACACCGAAGTAATGGTGCATTTAATTCATCAGTTACGTCAGCAGCACACTACTTTATTAGCGTCAGTTCAAGCAGCTGTTAAACAGTTTGAAGGTGCATTTGGTACCGTTGTGTTTGATAAAGCGAATGATAACGAAATTATTGTAGCGCGCTCAGGTAGCCCGTTAGTTATTGGTTTAGGCCTTGGTGAAAACTTTATTGCTTCTGATCAACTTGCATTATTACCAGTAACTCGCAGCTTTATCTTCTTAGAAGAAGGTGATGTAGCGCGTATTACTCGCGACACTGTAGAAATTTTTGATGCAGATGGCAACGCGGTTGAGCGTGAAGTTGTTGAATCAAACATCACGCAAGATGCATCAGGTAAAGGTGATTACCGTCACTACATGCTAAAAGAAATTTATGAGCAGCCACTTGCAGTACGTAACACCCTTGAAGGACGTTTAAACGATGACCGCGTAGCTATTGATGCTTTTGGCGATAGCGCACAGCAAATATTTAAAGACGTAAAACACGTACAAATTATTGCCTGTGGTACGTCATACCACTCAGGTATGGTTGCTCGTTACTGGCTTGAGCAATTTGCAGGTGTTAGTTGTAACGTAGAGATTGCCTCTGAGTTCCGTTACCGTCAGTCGTTTGTACATGAAAATAGCCTACTAGTAACTATTTCACAATCAGGCGAAACGGCGGATACATTAGCAGCACTTCGTTTAGCCAAAGAGCAAGGCTACATGGGGTCAATGACTATTTGTAACGTACCTGGCTCATCGCTTGTACGCGAATCAGATCTTGCCTTTATGACTAAAGCCGGTGCTGAAATTGGTGTAGCCTCTACTAAAGCATTTACTACACAGCTTGTTGGTTTGTTGATGCTTACAGCGTCTATTGCGCAAGAGAAAGGGCTAGATCAAAGTGCGATTGTTAACGCTATTAAATTACTTCCTGCTAAATTAGAAGAAACGCTACTATTGGCTGATGGCATTGCAGACCTTGCTGAAGAATTTGCTGATAAGCACCACTCATTGTTTTTAGGGCGCGGGTCGCAATACCCAATTGCAATGGAAGGCGCGCTTAAGCTTAAAGAGATTTCATACATTCACGCTGAAGCTTATGCAGCAGGTGAGCTTAAACATGGCCCATTAGCACTGATTGATGCCGACATGCCAATTATTGTTGTAGCACCAAACAACGAGCTGCTTGAAAAGCTTAAATCAAACGTAGAAGAAGTACGTGCACGTGGCGGCATCATCTATGTATTCGCTGATAAAGACTCACACTTTGAGTCAGACGACACAATGCGTGTAATCAACGTAAACCACGTAGATGACGTAATTGCCCCTGTTGTATATACAATTCCACTACAGTTGCTGTCGTACTATGTAGCGGTCATTAAAGGCACAGATGTTGACCAACCACGTAACTTAGCAAAATCGGTTACAGTTGAATAAAATCAACAGGTTATAGATTTTGATTAATGTTAAAAAAGCGCTTAAGGCGCTTTTTTTGTGCCTGAAAGTCTGTTAGCTTAAGTAACTTATTATTCTCTAAGGGATTAGTCATGCGTTTTTTAACCGTCATTTGTTTTGTTAGCTTTTTTGCTTTTAGTTCACAAAGTGCCTTTGCACAATCTGACACTAAACAGCAAAGTACAGATTACTCTGTGCACACGCACACTATTAAATCGGCTGTTTTAAACGAAGAGCGCACAGTTGTTGTGCAGTTACCAAAGAGCTACCAAGCTGAGCCAAAGAAGGTATATCCTGTTATATATCGCTTAGATGGGGCGGGTAATATACCGCTTGCCAGTGCTGTTATTGAGCGTTTACAAAATGATAATCGTGCGCCTGAGGTAATTATTGTCGCTATTGAAAACACTAATCGACTTAGAGATTTTTACCCTACAGTTAATAAAGAGCCACAGGGCCCAGTTGGCGAAGGAGGCGGTGCAGCAACGTTTTTAGCTTTCTTTGAGCAAGAGCTCATTCCTTTAGTAAATAAGAATTATCGCACGCATGACTATAAGGTTATATCTGGTGCCTCCGCTGGAGGTGTATTTGCGCTATATGCGTTGCAGGCCAAACCTGAATTATTCCAAGCACATATTGCTTATAGCCCCGCAGTTTGGTGGAATTATGGTGCAATGGTAAAAAGTACAAAATCGTTTATAGCTAAAACGAAAGACCTTAACAGTTACGTTTACACCAATATTGGCGAAGAAGCCGGCATAATGCGTGAAAGGTACGATGAATTGCAGCAATCACTGCAATCGCATAAAGTGCGAGGGTTACGCTTTTTTAGTGATGCGTTTGATGGTATCTCGCATGGCTTAACCTCTGCTGCAGGCATATTTAATGCCTATTACAACTTATTTTTACCTAAACAAATGCCTATCAGTGCTTTAACTGATGATGTAGCCTCTATTGATGCTTATTATCAAACATTATCTCAGCAATGGGGTGAGCAAATATCTCCACCAGATCGCGCTGTTAGATTACTTGGTTATAACTTAACGGACAGCAAGCAGTTTACCCGTGCTATAGAGGTGTTTAAGTACAATATAAAAAATCACCCCAAATCAGTCGATGCGCTTTCTGCCTTATCATATGGCTATGAAATGCAGGGTGATACTCGCCAAGCGCTTAAACAGATGGAGTCTGCATTAGCCATTGCAGATGACTCATATCCTTATTTCAATTACTTAAAAGAAACTAGGGTTAGGTTGCAAGCAGAACTTAGCAAGAACTAATAATATTGCCAACTTAGTTGTTGGCTTTTTATGAAAGCCTCTTTAAGTTTGGAGTGCTCACGGTGACAGTCAAATTTCCTCGTAGCTTGTAGCTCGACGCTCGCAGTCATTACTTAAACCACATTTAAATCACTAACCCCTACTTAACGGACAGTAAATGCGCTAAAATTGCAGGCTATTTTTAGTAATGAGCCCGCACCTTTTATGACCTCAGCCGCAAATCCTAGTAATTTCAACGAACTTGGCCTAATTCCAGAGCTATTAGCTCGATTGTCTGATCTTGAATACACGCAACCTACGCCGATTCAGGCTAAAGCAATTCCAAGTATCCTGGCGGGAAGTGACTTAATTGCAGGAGCGAATACTGGCTCTGGTAAAACAGCAACCTTTGCTTTGCCTATGCTACAAACCCTATTTTTAGCGCAAGGTGCTAAAAAAGCAGCGAGCAAAGGTAACTTTGTTTCAGGGCTTATTTTGGTACCTACACGTGAGCTGGCAGTGCAAGTGGCTGATAGCGTTAAATCGTATTCTGCTAACTTCAATGGCGCGATTAAAACGGTGGCGGTATTTGGTGGTGTGTCGGTTAATACCCAAATGCAGGCACTACGTGGTGGTGCCGATATTATCGTGGCAACCCCAGGGCGTTTACTCGATTTAATATCAAGCAATGCTATTAAGCTTGATAAAGTTTCAACCGTAGTGCTTGATGAAGCTGATCGCATGTTAAGCCTTGGCTTTACTGAAGAGCTTGCTGAGCTATTAGCGCTTATGCCTGCTAAAAAACAAACCATGTTGTTTTCAGCGACTTTCCCAGAGCAAGTCACACAATTAACGCAAGAGCTGTTAACCAACCCTGTTGAAATACAAGTGCAAAGTAAAGATGAAAGCACCTTAGTACAGCGCGTATTTACGGTTAATAAAGGCGAAAAAACCACGGTTTTAGCGCATTTAATAAAAGCGCATAAATGGCGCCAAGCGCTTATTTTTGTCAACGCTAAAAAAGATTGTGAGCACTTAGCCAGCAAACTTGAAAAACGTGGCGTTAACGCACAAGTATTCCATGGTGATAAAGGCCAAAGTGAACGTACCCGAGTAATCGAAAAGTTTAAAGATGGCGAAATAGAGGTGTTAATTGCCACCGACATTGCCGCCCGTGGTTTAGATATTGAAAAGCTACCAGTAGTAATTAACTTTAACTTACCGCGTAGCCCTGCTGATTACATGCACCGTATTGGCCGAAGCGGCCGTGCAGGTGAAGTAGGTTTAGCGCTATCACTGATTGATTTTGAAGACTTTCATCACTTTAGAATTATTGAAAAGAAAAACAAACTACGTTTAGAGCGCGAAGAGGTAACAGGTTTTACTGTAAACCAAGCGAATCTTGATGCAGCTGATGCGCTTAAAAACGACAAACCCATGGCCAAGCCTGAAGGCACTGGTAAGAAAAAGAAGAAAAATAAAGCCAACCCAGAAGATGATGTGTGGAGTGGCTGGCGTAAGTAAAAGTTAAGATAATAAAGCCGACATTTGTCGGCTTTATTGTTTATTAATCCTCAAATGCAGTCATTAAAATTAAAGCGCTTCAATATCGCTTTTCCACTTTACCAGCGCTTTTATGAATTCGGGGCCAATACCACAGCAGCCGCCAATAATTGTTGCGCCTAGGCTATGCCATTGTTTAGCAAATTCTACATACTCAGCAGGTGATAAATCGCGGTAACCTTGCGAGCCTTCATTAGCTTTATAGTCGCTGGCGATTGGTGTAAAACCATTCGCAAAGGCTCCTAAATCAAGATGTTTATTTTGCTGTTTTAGCACGCGATTAGTGTCGCGCAGCGCTTGTTCAATAACCTCGGGAATAGAGCAGTTAAAGAATATGCCCGCTATATTATATTCGAGCAGTGCTAGGATAGCGTCTGATACTAATTCACCAGAGCGCAATGTCGCTTGTTCGCTTACTTCATCACTTAGGGTAAATGCGTAATAACATGGCTTGTTTGAATTCTTCAGTACGCTTGCCATTACCCGCGCTTCTTCAATGTTTGATATGGTTTCACCAATCCAGATGTCTACATATTCATCCTGTGCTTTATAAAGGGTATCTAAAATAGTAAATGCGCGATCACTTTGGAAAAAATCAGCACGATACGAGCCAAAGGCAGGAGGCAGTGAGCCGGCAACGAGTACCGTTTGCTTTGCGTTTTGAGTCACCTTTTTTGCAATAACCGCTGCTTGCTCAGCAAGCGCAGCACCTTTTGCTTGGTAAAGCGTTTCACCCAAGTGAAAGGGTACACATGCATAGCTGTTAACAGTAATTATTTCAGCGCCAGCATCTATAAAACCTTGGTGTGCTTGGGTTACACATTGCGGTGCTTCTATTAAAGCTTGCGCACTCCACAGTGGCTGTGAAAACGGCGCGCCCATGCGTTTAAGTTCACGCCCCATACCGCCATCTAATATTGTTAACTTGCTCATAATGGACTTCTAAACGTCTAAATAATTAAGGCTATTCAAACATACTTTTTGAAAATTCATAATGAAACTTCATCAGGTTTAACATGAAAAAAACTCAATGCTTTTAAACAGACACAAAAAAAGCGACTACCCAAAGGTGTCGCTTTGTTTTAATAAGGCTTAGCTTACTTATAAAACGCTTCTACAGTGCCTTTTACTTTCATAAGTAATGGCTGGCCGCGACGGTCTAGCGCTTTAGGTGCCGCTACTTTTATCCAACCTTCGCTGATGCAGTACTCTTCAACGTCAAAACGCTCTTTACCGTTAAGTGTAATACCGATTTCATGTTCAAATACTTCTTCTACATAAAATTTGCTACGTGGGTTAATAGACAGTTGATTAGGTAATTCTGGTTTGTTTGTATCAGTCATAATAGTGATCTGCGTTGAATTAATTATGCGCTATTGTAGGCAATAGCTGGCTTATGCTCAAGCACGAGATCAATAAACTAAGTGGCTTTTATGTATATAGCTAAGAGCGGGTGTTTATAAGTGCTGCGGTATGATGCGCTTGGTTAATAAACGCTGTTGTTGCTGCACTTTGATAGCTCCCATGACGCTGCAATATAACGGCAGTGCGCTTTAATAGCGACGGCGCAAGTGTGATCGCTGTGAGCTCCTCATGTTTACTGGCAATATTTGAAGGTAATAGTGTGGCTAATTGGGTATAACGCACTATTTCAATAACTGCGCTGAGTGAATTAGCCTCCATAAGCACATTTGGTTGCACGTTATGCTGACGGCAATGGCGCTCTATTTGTTCGCGCGTTGCAAATTCATTACTCAGCAACACCAGTGATTGCACATTGAGCGTATGCAAATCAATCGAGCTTTGCTGCGCTAACTCATGCTGCTTATTAACCACCAATGCGAGTGTTTCTTCTAGTAAATTATGTGCTTCTATATCTGCACTATGGCTGCCTTCAAAGGCAATGCCTAGGTCAAACTCATCATCAAGTAGGCGTTTTTCCATCCGATCTTGCGACATTTCTTCCATGCTTAAGCTGATATTAGGGTGTTGCTGATGAAACGCTTTAATTAAGGGTCCAATAAGATAGGTTGTAAAGGTGGGTGTAATGGCCACTCTTAATGCACCTCGGCTGAGGTTTTTTACATCATGAATAGCTCGCTTTCCCTCTGCTAAATCCTGCAATGCTTTTTGTGCATAGCGGGCATATACCTCACCGGCATCGGTTAATTTTACGCTGCGACCTGAGCGGTCAAATAAAGGTGCACCGAGAGTTTCTTCAAGCTGTTTAATTTGCTGCGATAGCGCCGGTTGCGACACATACAAGGAAGCTGCCGCCTTAGTGAAGTTTTGGTGCTTGGCAACCGCCAAAAAGTAATTGATATGACGCAGTATCATGGCTCTACTATAAGTATTTCTTATCGCTATCATAATATACCAGTCTTTTACCTTATTAAAAAGCGGGCGTATTATTCATTGCATCAACAACACAGAGACACCCATTATGAAAGATATCATTGAAGGTTTTTTAAAGTTTCACACTGATGCATTCCCAGAGCGTGCCGATTTATTTAAAAATTTGGCGACTAAGCAAAATCCACGCACTTTGTTTATTTCATGTTCTGACAGTCGTTTAGTGCCAGAGTTGGTAACTCAACGAGAACCTGGTGGATTATTTGTTATTCGTAATGCTGGGAATATTGTTCCTTCATATGGGCCTGAGCCGGGGGGAGTGTCTGCTTCTGTGGAGTACGCGGTTACTGCATTAAAAGTAACGGATGTGGTTATTTGTGGCCACTCTGATTGCGGCGCCATGACAGCAATTGCAACCTGCAAATGTATGGACCATATGCCTGCTGTTGGCAGTTGGCTGCGCTATGCCGACTCAGCCCGTATTGTCAATGAAGCACGTAATCATGCAAATGAACGTGAACGCATAGCAGCGATGGTTCGTGAAAATGTTATCGCACAACTTGAAAATATTAAAACTCATCCATCAGTTCGTTTAGCCCTAGGCGAAGGCCGTTTAGCCTTGCATGGCTGGGTTTACGATATTGAATCGGGTGGTATTGACGCCCTAAATGGCAATACCAATACGTTTGTTTCCCTTGCTGAGCATACTGATGTTCGTGCATACCCAACTCAGCTTCCTGTAGCTGTATAACCAACCATTGTAAGAGGTACTATTATGATCCAATCTCAAGTGAGCAACACTGCACGTTTAGCATTAACTGATACAATTATTGCGGCAAAAGCAGAAAAAAATCTGTCGTTTGAACAAATTGCACAAGGTACAGGTTTAAGCGATGTATATGTAACTGCGGCATTACTGGGGCAACACCCATTACCAGCAGAAGCGGCACAGCAGGTAGCTAATACGCTTGGTTTAGACGACAGTGCAGTTGAATTACTTAAAGCAATTCCACTGCGTGGTAGCGTAGAAAACAATATGCCTACCGATCCAACTATTTATCGTTTTTACGAAATGATGCAAGTATACGGCACAACATTTAAAGCCTTAGTACATGAACAATTTGGTGACGGTATTATTAGTGCAATTAACTTTAAAGTAGATATGAAAAAAGTAGAAGATCCAGAAGGAGGATCGCGCGCAGTGCTCACCCTTGATGGTAAGTTCTTGCCTTACAAGCCTTTCTAAACACTTTATAATACTTATTCATAACAGTCGGTGCTTTGCACCGGCTTTTTTAGGTTATTAAGGATGATTTTTCATGAATACACATGCTAGGCCTGCTACTGCTAGTACATCAACCTTCTCACTGCTTTGGCCGATGTTAATTATTGCGATACTGGCGATGACATTACGCCCGACCCTAACCTCAGCTGGTCCTGTGCTGGATGATATTCGCTTAGCCACTGGTCTTGGCTTACAGGGGGCGTCATTATTAACCGTATTGCCAATGTTTTGTATGGGCGTGTTCCCCTTGTTACTGCCTTGGCTTGGGCGTTATTTAAGTGAAAATGCGTGGATAGCAGGAGGCTTATTTGCCATTGCATTAGCAGGCGTTTGGCGGCTATGGCTTGGCAGTGGTTGGGAATTAATTATCTCTGCATTAGTGGGCGGTACTGGTATTGCAATCGTGCAAGCAATGGCACCTGGTATTGTTAAGCGTTGGTATCCGCAGCGAGTGCCAGTTGCCATGGGCGTTTACTCAGCTTCATTAATGGCGGGTGGTGGAATGGCCGCTATACTCACACCGCTAGTGGCAAAGCATTATAATAGCTGGCAAGCAGGGCTTGGCATGTGGTTTATTATTCCTGTCATTGCCATGCTACTGTGGTGGTTAAGACCGCGCGAGCATATGGAAGCCAAGCATAGCAGTGTTAAACGAAACTTTTTTATTAACCAGCGAGCATGGTTACTTGCAGCCTATTTTGGTTTGGCTAATGGTGGTTACGCATGCATGATTGCATGGCTACCCAGTTATGCGCAAAACCTAGGCTGGAGTGCACAGCATAGCGGTGAACTTATTGGTGTTATGACTGTGTTTCAGGTTATTGGTGCGTTAGGTGCGCCACTACTTTCATCAACTCGCATAGATAGACGACCTTGGTTATTAGCTGCCGTTGTTTTTCAGCTGGTGGGTTTTATTGGTTTAATTGTATTACCTGAGCCAATGATGAATGTTTGGGTCGGGCTTATTGGGTGTGGCTTAGGCGCGTGTTTTTCGCTAACGCTAACCGTGGCGCTCGATCATTTAGCTAATCCTAAATTGGCCGGTGTGCTAACTGCATTTGTACAAGGTGTTGGATTTATTATTACTGCAATTATTCCTTACGCAGCAGGCGTATTGCTTGATTTAACCCATAGTTATCAGGCGTCTTGGTTAATGCTAGTGATCACCCAAATAGCTATGTTAAGTATGACCACAAGGTTCTCCCCAGCAAGTTATGTTAAAGCAATGGGGGATTAACGCTCCACGGGTTCCTGTCTTTTTGGCTGCTAGTGTATGGCAGCCGTCATTTTTTGTTCATCAAAATTACCTTTATTAGTCATATCTGTTTTTTATAGTGCAGCGGTTGATGTTTTTGAGCTCACAGTTTTTAAAAATAACCACTACATAATGGGAATTACGGATGAAAATTAAAAAAGTCGCTGCGGCAATCGCACTCACCTGTGCGTTTAGTGCCGTTAGTCATGCCAATGTTCTACCGCAAAGTCAAAAAGACAGCAGCTGGTACAGTGCCGCACAAACAAAACTAACAACTAAAACAACGCAAGCACAAGCGGTTAAAAGCACCAAAGCTAAAAATGTAATTTTATTTGTTGGCGATGGCATGGGTATTTCTACCTTAACAGCGGCGCGTATTTTACAAGGTCAACGAAACAACCAGCTCGGTGAAGAAGGCTATTTAAGCTTTGAAAAATTCCCGTATTCAGCACAAGTTAAAACCTACAATGTTGACGCACAAACGCCAGATTCAGCAGGCACTATGACAGCAATGATCTCAGGGGTAAAAACCGATGTGGGTGTTATTGGAGTTGATGAGAAGGTTGAACGTGGTAACTGTGCAACGGCTATCGGTAATGAGTTATTAACAGCCACAGAGCTGGCTGAAATTAAAGGCTTAGCCACCGGAGTTATTTCCACTGCACGTATCACTCACGCAACACCGGGTGCAACGTATGCTAAATCGGCTGATCGCAACTGGGAAGATATCTCAGACATGCCTGAGGCAGCAGTTAATGCAGGCTGTGAAGATATTGCCTCACAGCTAGTTAACTTTGAAAAAAACCTAGAAGCGCGTTTTATAGGTACCGATGTTGATGGCTTAGACTTTGTAATGGGTGGCGGCCGTCGTCACTTTTTACCTAAAGATGCATCTGCAAATTCAAATGATGCAATGAGCGCCGTAGAAGGCGATCGTACTGATGAGCGCAACCTTGTTACTGAATGGCAAACACAATATCCAAATGGCACTTATGTGATGGATCAAGCTGGATTTGATGCTATTGCTGATGATGCAACTCAAGTCTTTGGCTTATTTAACGAATCGCACATGCAATACGAAGCTGGCCGTGCCAACGATATAGCTGGTGAGCCGTCGCTTACCGATATGACAACCAAAGCGATTGATGTACTGGGTAAAAACGAAAAAGGGTTTTTCTTAACCGTAGAGTCGGGCCGTATTGACCATGCTCACCATGCGGGTAATGCTTTTAACGCACTTAACGACACTATTGAATTTGCAAAAGCCGTTCAAGCTGCCGTTGATAACACCGACCCTGAAGAAACGCTTATTTTAGTTACAGCCGATCACAGCCATGTATTTACTATTGCGGGTTACCCTAAACGCGGTAATCCAATTTTAGGTAAAGTGGTTGGTGTTGGCAAAACTACACCAACGTTAGCGGCCGATAATATGCCATACACCACCGTTGGGTATGCTAATGGTCTCGGTTTTAGAAACTTAGTTGATGAAACAGATGCGGACGCAAGCTATGAAACAGCTGCGGTTGCAGGACGTGTTGAGCTAAATGGTGTTGATACAAATACGCCAGGTTTTCACCAAGAGGCTACTGTTCCACTTGGTTCTGAAACGCATGCAGGTGAAGATATTTCATTGCATGCAATGGGCCCAGGTGCTCACCTTGCTCAAGGTGTTATAGAACAAAACGTTGTATTTCATTTAATTAATCAAGCTCTTGAACTAACTCAGCAATAATGGCGGCTCACATGAATAAATTAACAGTACTTTCTTTAGCAGTAATGGTCGCATTAACTGGGTGTTCGAGTGATGACGACAAAAACAGTAATAATATTTTAGCGGTAGATAACCAAATCGCAGTAGGCTCAGCACAATGTGTTAATGGCGGCGTAGAAACGCAAAGCGGTGTTGATACCAATACTAATGGGCAATTAGAGAGCAGCGAAGTAACGCACACTAACTTAGTATGTAACGACCCAGCTACCTCATTAACGAGTGAACAGCTCGCTTCATTAAGTAACAATGCTTGGTTTAGCGACGCACAAACTAAACTTGCTAGTGCGCAAAATGCTGCAAGTAAAGTGGTAACTGAATCAGGTAAAGCGAAAAACGTGATCTTGTTTGTTGGTGATGGTATGGGTATTTCTACTATAACAGCGGCGCGTATTTTAGCGGGGCAATTGCAGGGTGAAATGGGTGAAGATCACCAATTAAGCTTTGAAACCATGCCGTACTCTGGGTTTGTAAAAACCTATAACGTAGATGCACAAACACCTGATTCTGCCGGTACGATGACAGCAATGGCCTCTGGTGTAAAAACCGATGTGGGTGTAATTGGTATTGATGAAGCGGTTGAGCGTGGTAATTGTGCATCAGGCAAAGGGCGTGAGCTTGTTACTTCGTTAGAGCTTGCTGAAATTGCCGGTAAATCTACCGGTATTGTTTCTACGGCACGTATTACCCATGCAACGCCTGCGGCAACTTATGCTAAGTCGGCTGATCGTAACTGGGAAGATATTTCAGATATGCCAACTTCAGAGTCAGCCAATTGTGAAGATATTGCCTCACAGCTGGTTAATTTTGAAAAGAACTTAGAAGCCCGTTTTAGTGGTGTTGATGTAGACGGAATCGAAGTGGTTATGGGTGGCGGGCGTCGTCATTTTTTACCTAAAGATGCAGCCTTTAATTCTGCAGATGCGGTGAGTGCTGTTGAAGGCGACCGTACTGATGCGCGTAATTTAGTGACAGAATGGCAAACAACTTACCCGACTGGTACTTACGTAATGGATCAAACTGGGTTTGATGCCATTAGCGATGATGCCACAAAGGTATTTGGTTTATTTAACGAATCGCACATGCAATACGAAGCAGACCGCGGTAACGATATCGCTGGTGAGCCTTCGCTATCGCAAATGACCGAAAAAGCTATTAATGTTTTAGATAACAATGATAAAGGTTTTTTCTTAACAGTAGAGTCGGGCCGTATTGATCACGCCCACCATGCGGGTAACGCTTACAATGCATTAAACGACACTATTGAGTTAGCGAATGCAGTAAAAGTGGCGATGGAAAATACTAACCCAGAAGAAACACTAATCGTGGTCACGGCCGATCACAGCCATGTGTTTACTATTGCGGGTTACCCTAAGCGTGGCAACCCAATATTGGGTAAAGTGGTTGGTGTAGGCCAAACTGAGCCAAGTTTAGCTGCCGATGATATGCCTTATACTACGGTTGGTTACACTAATGGTGGTGGCTTTAGAGACTTAGGCAATGAAACCGATGCAGATGAAGGATATAACTTTGCACCCGTTACAGGGCGCGTTGATTTAAGCAATGTTGATACTACAACGCCGGGCTTTCACCAAGAAGCACTGGTGCCACTATCATCAGAAACCCATGCGGGTGAAGATGTGGGTGTGTATGCAACCGGACCTGGTGCCCACTTAGTAACAGGCACTAATGAGCAAAGCTTTTTGTTCCATGTTATGGATTTTGCTGCTGATTTTGTAAAAGCGGCGGATGAAAAAGTAGCGCAATAAATTAACTAGCTAAACAAACAGCCCGCATACTGTGCGGGCTTTTTTGTGTCATACAAATGCCATTATTAGGCGGTATGTTAGAGCCATAAAGTAATGTTTAACCAAGAGATTACCCCAATGAAAAAGCTATTATTTATATTCTCAGCACTGGCCAGCACGAGTGCGCTTGCCCAGCAGTGCGACATTGATGCTGCGCAACTAAAAGCCGACTATAAAATTACCAATCAGCACAAATCGCAGCACAGCACCCAGTCACTTACTCTTTGGCGAAACAATCAGCAGGTGGCGCATCAAAGTGAAACACTAACCGAGCTTTGGCAGCAGCTAAGTAATAACCAGCTTCGTCCTATTCGTTATTTTAATGCCGAGCAACGCGGTATTGAGTACCAACCATCGGAGGTACGTGGAGTGCAAAATTGGAGCGCCAAAAGTCAGCTGGTGGATAACCATTTAATTGCAAAAATGACCCTAGTCAGTTCACAAGGTGAGGGTTGTAATGAGGTAAAAAATTATGTGCTTAATAAGGGCGATAACCAATTTAAGCTGGCTTTTCTCCCGCAAGCAAAATTAGTTAAAACTTTTAGTGTGACTAATAAAAAAAGTGATACTCAAACCTTGCTTAGCTTAAATGATGTAAACAGTGATAAACCAGCAATTAAGGCTCAGTTTGCAAAGTGGGATAACTTTCAAACCACCGATTACGCCGATATTGGCGATAACGAAAGCGATCCATTTTTAGCTAAAATGATTAACCTAGGTTTTATAGAGCACGGCGCTACTGGTTTTTATAATCAGCAAGGCGAGGCTATTCAAGGTGGGCATCATCATTAGCATTTTTTGGCTTAACCGTGCTCTCAGTTAAGCCATTTTCATAATCGTTGGCGTCACAGGTATTTAAGTTTTGCCGTGCTTGTTTATCTTGTTGTAATACCTGCTTTAAATCTTCCATACGTTGGCGCACGGCTACGCCATAACTGGCATCATCACCCCATAACTCGGCAAGTTGCAGTACCGCAGCACGGTCGTGATCTCTAAATAACTTACCAGCACGCTTAGCGTCTTCTTTACTATTACCAAGCAATTGCAACGATTCTATGGCCAGGTTTATGGCTGAGTCGACGGTTTCGCGGTTAAACGCATTCACTTTTAAATTAAGTAATTGATATGCATGGCGGCGGTCTATGGCGCGCGCCACTATTTTTAATTGGGGGTAGTTTTTATGCGCCAGCTTAATAATCTCAATAGTTTTATCTGGGTCATCAATCGCCACAACCAGCATTTGTGCTGTATGCGCGCCCGCGGCTTCAAGCAGTTCTTGGCGTGCCGCATCACCATAAAATACGGTATTACCAAAGCGGCGCAGCAGTTCTATTTGGCTTGGGCTGTGATCAAGTACGGTAATTTCGTAGCCTTGCGCATGTAATAAACGCCCCATAATTTGCCCAAAACGGCCGTATCCGGCAATGATCACATGCTTAGCTGTGCTTATTTGTTCTGGTTTATCAAATTCGGGTGCCGTGCTGCTATAGCTACGCTTTTGCATTTGCTCATACAACATCAGTAGTAAAGGCGCTATTAGCATAGAAACGGCAACCACAAGGGTAACTAAATTGGTTTGCTCTGGGGTTAAAATACTCAAGGTGGTGGTTACACTAAGCAGCACAAACGCAAACTCGCCGCCCTGAGCAAGGGCTAAGGTAAATAGCAGTTGCTGTTTACGACTAATATTAAAAGCCATTGCCAAGGCAAGTAAAATACAGGCTTTAATGACAATTAATAGCACCACTAGGGCAATCACGGTACTGAACTGATTAAACAGCAGTTCAAAATTAATTGATGCACCAACCGTGATAAAAAATAGTCCCAGTAATAAGCCTTTAAAGGGTTCTATATCGGCTTCTAGCTCGTGTCTAAATTCACTTTCGGCCAATACAACTCCGGCTAAAAAAGTACCCAGTGCGGGCGATAAGCCAATACTTTGCATCACCAGCGAAATAGCCACCACTAAAAACAATGCAAAAATTGTGAATATTTCACGCATGTGGGTTTGTGCTATGTATCTAAATAGTGGTGCCGACACATATTTACCGCCAGCAATGATAGCGGCAATAACAGCAACAGAAACCCCAACTTGCTGCCAAATAGGCCAGCCTGCAATGATGGAGTCGCTAATGTCTTTTGAGTTACCTTGTGGTGCAAAAGCCAGTAAAGGGAGCAGCGCTAAAATAGGAATAATCGCAATATCTTGAAATAATAAAACCGAAAATGCATTTTGCCCAGCTTCTTGTTTTAACCAGCCTTTTTCTTCTAAGCTTTGCAGCACAATAGCAGTTGAAGACAGTGCGAGCATTAAGCCTATAGCCAGTGCTGTTTGCCAATGCATGGCAAAAAACCAATAACAAAAGGCAAAAATAGCCGCTGCACTTAATACTACCTGCAATCCGCCAAGCCCTAAAATTGAGTGGCGCAGAGTCCACAAACGCGAAGGTTGCAGTTCAAGGCCAACTAAAAATAACATCATCACAACGCCAAATTCAGCAAAGTGCATTACATCAGTTTGGTCACCTACGACTCCTAATGCATAAGGGCCTATCAAAATGCCAGCAATTAAATAACCCAGCACAGAGCCAAGTCCAAGTCGTTTTGCTATAGGAACTGCAACAATGGCGGCAGCTAAGTAAATTAACGCTATTTCTAACACATGCTTACCTTATTAACGTTGAGATAAATAGCATGGCTTAGGTGCGTATAAAATACAATGAGTTACGAAAGTAAAAAGTGCTTTAGCTTACAAGTAAAATTAACTTTACTGGTAGCGGTCACAAAAAGAACGCTTATTTGAGCTTTTTACTGATATGGTATCGTTTATATAACAGACCGTATTTTTTGTTGCAGGAATGACCTTTTTTTTATGATTTCGCTAAATAATGTGTTTTTTACACGCCAAGATGGTGGCTTAAAACGACAAATAATTAATGACTTATCGTTAACTATTTTGCCTGCGGCGCACATTGCCTTACTAGGTGATAGTGGATCGGGTAAAACAACATTATTAAATTTATTAGCCGGTTTACTGTCTCCAGATGCAGGAACTATTACGGTTAATAAACAAAAAATTAGTGAATTGAGTGCCAATGAACTTGCGCTTTATCGGCGTAAAATAGGTATTATTTTTCAGCATTACCAATTACTCAGCCCGTTAAATGTGAAAGACAATATGTGTTTTCAAGCAAGGCTTAATGGGTTATCGCCTAGCGACGATGAAGTAAATACGATGGCTAAAAAACTGGGTTTAGAAGGCAAGCTTACAGCAATGCCTGAACAACTCTCAGGTGGTGAGCAGCAACGGGTAGGCATAGGCCGTGCGCTATTAAATAAGCCCAAGCTGTTATTGGCTGATGAACCTACGGGTAACCTTGATGCCGCTCGCTCACTCGATATAGTTACGCTATTAAAAAGCCTGTGCGAAGAGCAACAAATAATACTTATTATGGTCACTCATAGTCAGCGATTGGCCGATCAGTTTGCTACGCAATTGTTTTTAAAAGATGGCCAAATTAATGGCTGAACTTAAACTTATTTTAATAACGTATATGCAGTTTTATCGCCGCCATGTAGGGCTGTTATTACTGTTTTTTATTGGCTTTAGTTTGGGCGCGGCGCTACTTACTGCAATACAGGGCTTAAACTTAGAGGCCGGTAAACGCTATCAACAAACCACAGCACTAATTGCAAACCCAGTGACGCATTTTGTTCGCCCTGTGCTAGGTGAAAATAGGTTGCCCAACAGTATGTGGTCGCGTATGAGGGCGGCTGGCTTTACGCAGGTTCAACCGGTTTTAGAGGGCGTAATTGAAACCAATAAGCAGCAAAAACTCGCGCTTAGAGGCGTCAATTTATTACAGTGGCTTACAGAAAATACCGGCGGCTCAGCATCAACAACCAACAATCGTTATTCTGGGTTTGAACAGTTACTAAATACTGTTTATATCGACCCTAAATTAATGCAGCGGCTAAATTTAAAAAACAGCCGTATTAATATAAACATGGGCGATGCCACTGTTACTTTAGCGGTAAGCGAATTGCAAGGTTTAGGTATGACCATGCTGGTGGATATTAGCCTTGCAGACAAGTTACTGCGCGCAAATGGGGCAATTAGTTACTTTGAAGTAAGTGGCTTAAATAACAAACAAGCAGCCCAGTTAAAGGTATTGTTAGGCGAGCAAGCACGGCTTGAAGCTGCGCAAGAGCAAGCTTTTGATGCGCTCTCTGAGGCATTTTTCTTTAATTTACAAGCGCTGGCTTTGTTAGGTTATGTGGTGGGTGCGTTTTTAAGTTTTAATGCAATTAAGCTGGCATACAATGCGCGTGCTCACTTGCAGCAGCAAATGTGGGTGCTGGGTTGTCAAAGGTCGGTGTTAATTAAAGCGCTGGTTATTGAATTAACGGTGCTTAGTTTTTTTGCTGCAGTATTAGGTGCATTATTAGGCGCGGCACTGGCAAACGCCTTAGTTATGGATGTATCGGCGACTCTTCGAGGGCTTTACCAGCTAGATAGAAGCTTTGTAGTAAGCCTTGATAGCAGTATGATTGTCAGCGGTTTTACACTTAATATTGTTGTTTTGTTGGAGTTTTTGGCCAGCCAATCGGCTCGATTAAGTACTTTTTTAGCGCGTATTAAATGGCTAATGTTTGCGTTAGCTATTTGTGCAGCCAGTTACTTAGCGCTAACGGCAAATACCAAAATAAGCGCCTTATTGCTGTGTGTTTGTGTGTTACTGCTCTTTTTTGTTATTACGCCACCGGTAGTTAAAGCCGTTTTCAAACTGCCATGGCCAACACAAAACCCCATCATTCAATGGTTAAAAGCAGATAGCCTATTGCAGTTACCTGCATTACTAAGCTCAGTACTCGCTATTTTAATGGCGATGGGAGCCGCTGTAGGCATGCAAATTATGGTTGGCAGTTTTAGCGACACCTTAGATACACACCTTGAAAAGCGCCTAAGCGCTGATTTGTACGTAAGGCCCGATCAAAACATTCAAGCCTTAGGAGCTAAGCTACGTGAACTCCCAGAAGTTGAAAAGGTAGGCGTATATTGGTCAGCTAACAGTGAGCTTAAAACACCTAAAAATAGAATTGCTGTTGATGTTATGGCATTTGGTGCAACGGCCAGCTACAACCAACACCTTACTTTGTTAAACAATAAAGCACCTACATCTGCAGTATTTGAAAAAAACAAAAACGGGGTTGTAGGTTGTTTAGTGAACGAACCCGCCTTGCTGCAGTATTCGCTTACAGTCGGTGATGTAATAACCCTAAAACAGCATATTAATACACTAACGTGCCAAGTACGCGCTGCCTATTTTGATTACGGCGAGCAAGGGTTAAATGTGGTAGTCACTACAACAGCATTATTGGATAGTGGCTTAAACTACACCGAGTATGGTTTATCGCTTTGGTTAAAGCCCAATAGTGACGTTGACGCCATAGCCGAATATATTCAAAAGCAGCACCAATTAGATAGTCAGCAAGTTATTGCGAACCAGCAGTTTAAGCGTTTTGCAAAACAGTTATTTGGTAAAACTTTTTATGTTACTCAGGCGCTTAATATATTTATTATGCTGATTGCATTATTTGGCATGTGGGTAAGCTTTTTAACTTTAGGGCGCGGGCAATTACAGCCCATGGCGGTATTACAAACGCTGGGTGTCACCCAACAGCAATTATTGGGAGCAAAAGTACTGCAAGCTGCACTTATTATTTTAACCACCTTGTTATTAGCTATACCACTGGGGCTTAGCCTTGGATGGGTACTATTAACTTACGTCATGCCAATTGCCTTTGGTTGGACCATGGCCATGACCGTTAATTGGCTGCAATTAGGGGGCTTTACGGTGCTTATGTTTATGTTAGCTTTATTTGTGAGCGCGTTACCGCTAATAAAATTAACGCGAAGCGCCGTTGCCGATAATGTTGCCAAGCTATAGGACTTACATGAATAGACTAAAAGCAGCCGTTACCTTTATTTTTATTGGCGCATTAAGCGCGTGCCAGCCCGAAGCAGAGCAAGTAAATCAAAATAAACCAATGCATAGCGGGTTTGCACAACAATTTGGTGAACCTGTAAACAAAAACCAAGGACTGAGCTTTCCACGCGATCATGGGGCGCATCATCAACAAGGAATTGAATGGTGGTACGTAACTGCTAATTTAAAAGCAGATAATGGCGATACCTTTGGTGTGCAATGGACTTTATTTAGGCTCTCGGTTGATGAGCAAAGCACACAAACAGAACCATCGCCTTGGTGGAATGGGCAGCTTTACTTTGCTCACTTTGCAATACAAACCGATACCCAGCATCAGGCGTTCGAGAAATATGGCCGCTCGGGGCAAGTAAATATAACAGCACAGCCATTTGAGGCTCGCCTAGATGATTGGCAGCTAGCAAGTAAAAAAGCAGCATTTTTACCGCTTAGCTTAAAGGCACAGCAGGAAAATTACAGTGCAAACCTGGTGCTGGCTAATAGCCCGCTTGTAAAGCATGGCGAGCAAGGTTATAGCCAAAAAACCCACCAGGGGCATGCCTCTTACTATTACAGCTATCCGTTTCTACAAGCCAAAGGCGACATCACATTTGCGGGTAAAACTTTTAAAGTAACTGGAGATGCTTGGTTAGACAGAGAGTGGTCTTCGGCGTTAATCGATCCTACCCAAAATGGTTGGGACTGGTTTAGCATTCAGGCCGATGATAAAAAACAGGGTGGCTTGATGGCATTTTGTATTCGTAATGGCCAACAAAGTTATGATTACTGCAATGCATCGCACATTACGTCCGATGGACAAGTACGCGCTATTGACAATAACGACGTGACTTTGCAGGTATTAAAAACATCTGAGCTTACAACCCAAACAACGCAAAGTAGTAAAACCTATCCAGTTAAGTGGCACCTCAAGGTTAAAGGGTTTGAGCCTATTATAATTGAAGCGCGTAACCCCGATTCACGTAATCAATTGAGCATCCCCTACTGGGAGGGGCGAATTAAAACCCAAGGTGGTTTTAAAGGTAAAGGTTATGCAGAGTTGGTTGGCTATTAGCGGGTTATAAAACGGCTTTCAAAAAATGCACTTAAACCAAGGCTAAGTGCATTTTTATTAAGGACTTAGTATATTAACCTGAACTCTGGATAATAAATCTATCTCAAGCAGCTATTTTGAGCGCTAACTGCGTTGAATTTACTTGCAATAGACTAGCTATTGACGCGTAATTTCGCCTTGTTTTCACTGAAAATCTCTGGCTAGAGAAGGCAAACATAAATATTATTTTGATTCAATATGTTAGTAAATCTCTTAACCAGAGTTCAGGTTATATTAGTCTAGCTTTACTGAACCAGAGATATTATCGATGCTAACATCGCCAGAGCCTGCTTCTGTAATTGTTAGCCCTTTAGCATGATTAACGCGAATATCGCCAGAGCCATCTTCAATAGTCACGCTTGAGCCAATATGTTCAATCAGCATATCTCCTGAGTTATCGTCTATGGTCACTGCGCCATTAATATGTTTAATAGTTATGCCGCCCGAGCCATCTTCAACGTTTAATGCACCCGTTACATTAGTAACTTGCATTTCGCCTGAGCCATCTTCAATTGCGACATTACCACTGACATTATCAATATCAATGCTGCCTGAGCCATCATTTAATGCTAAATCGCCGACTACATTTTTTACGTAAATACTGCCCGAGCCATCGTCAATATTTAAGTTTTTAGCACTATTAATATTAATGCTACCAGAGCCATCTTTTACATCTATATTGCTTTGCATCGCGTTAATAACAATATCGCCTGAACCGTCGTTAATATCTAAATTTAGGGTGTTAGGTACGGTAACAACTAAATTGATACTTGGCGATTGTCCGCTGTAAAAGCTAATCCCATTATTACTTTTATTTTGTGCAACAAGTTTTGCTTGTGTACCGCTTTTCTCAAGGGTGAGTTCGTATTCATCGTCAATGTCGGCGGTGTAAATGATGGCATCAACGCTAATATTGGTTGCAGTATTAGAGCCCTGAATTTCGAGCGAACCGGCACCACTCAATACTGTTAAATACTCAAGGTTATTACTTGGTAATGTAAGCTGCTGAGTTTGTTTTACTGATGCGACACTGGGCGATATATGAAATACACAACCGCTGAGTAATAAAATACCGCTAATTAGTGAAACGGGCTTAGTGAAGTTGAATAGAGTTGATGCGCTCATGTTTAGTCCTTTGATAATGATTATTTTAGTTAATATACAAAGTATAGAGCAAAAATGAGGCCGAAATGTAAGTTATTGTTTTATATGAAATGACAATAATTGCTAAAAAGATAAAATGCCAAAATATGGTTAAAAATACTAAATGTTAATAAAAAAGGATGCATGATGCATCCTTTTGTAATTACTCAATTTTTAATGGGTGCTTTACTTAAAAGCGGTAAGTAATGTTACCGTATAAAAAACGCCCATCTAAACTGTAGGGTGTATAAGGCGTATATGGAAATATTTGGCCAAAGTTAGAGTAGCCAATGTTATCTACCGTTGCTTGTGGGTACTGATCAAACAGGTTATTCGCACCTACTGCAAACTTCCACGCATCGTTAGGGCGATAGGCAACTTCTAAATCAGTAATCCATTTAGCGTCTAGGTATTCATCGCGCTCGCTGGTGGTTGAAATATCTGCCACTTCCCCATAGCGAGTTGCACGCAAGGTTGTTTGCCATTGGTTAAAGCTCCAAACGGCTGATAGGTTTAGCTTGTTATCGGGTGTGCCTTGCTCAAAACGACCGACTTCACGACGGGCAAATACCACATAGTCATCGCCTAGAGAATTTAGCTCGCTTGGGTTTGCATCTACATGAGTCACTTCGGTGTCATTAATGTTTGCCGCCGCATTTAAGCGCACATCACCCAATGTATTTAAATCAAGTGTGTACGTTGCCACAATATCAACACCTTGCGTGCGCGAATTGATGGCGTTGGTAAAGTAACGCACGCTTTCGGTATTTAGTTCGCCCGCATTGGCGAGAATTTGCTGTACAGCGTCACCGCTTAAGTTTTCAGAGAGTACAATCCGGTCATCAATATCAATGCGGTACGCATCAACCGTTAAGCTAAAGTTACCTTGGGTGTAAACAAATCCAGCGGTAACGTTAACCGAGTCTTCGGCATCGAGCTGCTTTGCACCTAACGCTTGCGCTGCAGGTGCAGAGCTTGGAAATAGGCCAACTTCAAAAGGCTGGTTATTTTCGAGAATAGTCGATATTTGACGGTACGAGCTTTGTGCAAGTGACGGCGCACGAAACCCAGTACTGGCAGCACCACGTAATGATAGGTTGTCGTTAATACTGTAACGCGTGGCTAATTTTGAAGTAAATGTGTTACCAAAATCGCTGTAATCTTCATAACGACTGGCTAAAACCACATTCCATTTGTCAGTTAAATAAGTATCAAATTCAGCAAATACAGCGACATTATGGCGACTTTCATTGGTTGCGCTTTGCGGCCCAAAACCAGGAAGCACCTGTGCACCGCCAGCAGCAATTGGGTTACCGTTGTTATCAAGCGCAGTAATATAAGAGGCTTCCTCGCCTTGCTCTATTTTATAGCTTTCACGGCGGTATTCAGCACCAATAGTGAAAAACACATCATCGGGTAGACCAAAATCAACGCTAGTATTGGCATCAAAGTTAACTAAAAATTGATCGTAAATCATGGCGCCGTTATCAAATTCAGTTTGGCTATTAGTACCTAACGAAGTATTTAGGCTATTTACAACCCCTAAGCCAAAGTTATTTCGACCATAGTTAGTACTTACATCCCACGCCCAATCGCCACTATTGCCTTGTAAACCAAGTGCCAGCGAGTAATCTTTTACGTCAGTGGCAATTTGCGGCAAAAAGCCATTGGGGTAGAGCTCTAAAACATTGCGGCTGTCTTTTGCGCGGCGGTAAAATCCGCCTGAGTTACCTTCACGCTCAGAATAGCTACCAAACGAATAAACATTAAAGCCATTCTCTAAGTCGTATCCCATATTGTAAAACAAAGCGTAGTCTTCCAGCGCTGCTTTTCCAAAACGGTGATTATAGCGATCAATTGTAAATTCGCGTGGGTCTAGGCTGCCATCATCAAGGCGGCTGTATTGTTCTCGAGGGTCAAAGCCAGAGCGTTGGGTTGAGTCGTTATCACGGTATTCAATCGAGACGTTTAAAAAGCCATTGTCTGCCAGTGAAAAACCAGAGTTTGCGCTAATTGTGCGGGTATTACCGTCGTTAACGTGACGATCGTCGCCTAAATTAAAGGCAAGGTTACCATTATCATCCGCATAAGTGCTATTTAATTGTGGCGCACCGGCCATTTGGCTGTCGTATTGGCCATAAGTTACGCTAACACTGCCGCCTTCGGTGGCATCTTTTAAAACAATATTGATTACACCCGCAATAGCGTCAGAGCCATACTGGGCTGCAGCCCCATCACGTAGTACTTCAACACGCTTAATTGCAGAGGTGGGGATCATGTTTAAATCAACCGCAGTAGAGCCGCGACCAACTGTACCGCCTAAGTTTAATAACGCACCAGAATGGCGACGTTTACCATTAATGAGCACTAGGGTGTGATCGGGTGCAAGGCCTCTTAAAACCGCTGGGCGAGCATGGTCGGTACCATCAGACAGTGTGGCACTTGGGTAGTTAAAGCTTGGTACTTGGTTAGCGAGCACTTGGCTAATTTCAAGTTGGCCGGTGCTTGCCATATCGTCGCTGCTAATAATATCTACAGGCACGGTGCTTTGCGCAATACTGCGCAAACTGCGGCGTGTGCCTGTTACTGAAATTACTTCGATATTTTCTTCCACTTGGTTAGTTTGCTCAGCCGCATTAGCAGCTGAAAAAGAGGCGCTAAGTGCGGTGGTAATAGCCAAGCTAAGTGCTAATTTTTTATTAGCTGATAAATGCTGAAAAGTCATTAAGCGTGCCTTGAAGATTTTGAAAAGGGCGCATCATATAGAAGCGACTAGTGCATCGCAAAGATCTAAATTGACTATGTTATTCAACTATTTTTATAAAAATAAGTGATCGGAATAACAGATTGAAATAGGAACAAAAAAGGAGGCTAAAATATAGGATTATGCTTATATAGGCAGTGAAAGTGGCTAACTTGGTTTAAAGCTTTGCTAAAGGGGTTTAATTATAAAGAAGCTACAGGCCAAACTATTAATGTGGCCTGTAGGGAATTAAAAAGTTACTCAGGTGCTACTTCGAGGGTTGTAAATAGTGCATAGCGACCTACGTCTACGCCAGCTTCATTGACGGTTACTTTTTGAGACGTTTCGATTAGGTATAAACCAGGCTGTTGCCAAGTGCTGGTGAAAAACCCGTCTTTATCTGTTGTTACTTTAATCTCACCGCGAGTATTACGATAGCGTGTATCACCTTTTAAAATACTTATTTCAATCCCTTCGCCAACCGGCTTGCCATCGCTTAGTAGTTGAAAGCGCGCTTGCTCACCAACAAATAAATCGTTTGGATGGGTTGGGCCGCTTAGCTCTAAGCCTTGACCTAATAGTGCCGGTTTAGACGTGCCATTATGGCTAACAAAGGTATCAACAGTAGAGATGGTTTTAATTGTGGTGATATCGCTGGCGTCTTTAGGTAAGTTGGCATCATCTTTTTTGGCGAATACGCGGCTTCGCTCGCCTGCTGCATTTTTGTAAAATGTCATGTACATAGGCTTTTGCGTCATCGCAATATGATAGGTGCCTTGTTGCTGAAGTTTTACTGCAGCAGAGCTTTTGCGTTGAAGGTAATAGGCACGAATGGTGTCGGTAACTTGCTCGCCATTTGGGGCTAGCGCCATTAATAATGAATCGTCGTACTCTGCGCCTTTTATGCTTGGACTAAATGCTTTATCAGGTGCAAAAATTTCGTTAGAAATACTCGCATCAATCATAACATAATGCGCTTTATCGCCTGATAGCGAGGTATGCGAAGGTAGTAACCAGCGGCCATGTGCACTTGCGGTTGTTGATACCAGCGCTGATAAACTCAGTGCGCCAATGAGTGCTGTTTTTAATAAATTAACGTTCATTATTTTTCCTTTAAATTTGAATGATAAGTAGGTACTACCTAGCGCTTACAGTGACAAAGCTGGTTGAAAATTCGTTTTTACCATCAATAGTTATTTTCTCTGATTGGGTTAAATCAAGCTCAATGCGGCTGTAATCACGCCCACCTTCTTCGCGAACAACTTCAACATTAAGTAGATACTTGCCGGGTGTTACGGGGTTACCGTTTAGATCCTTGCCATCCCAGCTAATTGTGTATGTGCCGGCACGTTTGGTTGCGCTGCTGACACCATCAAACTGAGCATTACTTTTACCGGCTTTGCGCCACCATTGACGTAGGTCTTTAAACCATTCCGCTTTTTGTACCCAAAGCGCTAATGTTGTGACGTGTTTACGCTCTGGCGTTTCCAGCCATACAGCAACATAAGGTCGGTGGTAGGGTTGCACGTTTAAATCGGTAAGGGTTAATTCAACGTCTAACCTTGGCGATTGTGCATGAGCATTAATTTGAAATAGTGCGGCGACTAACAGCATGATGCTTAGCCATGGTTTAATTTTAAACATTAAGACACTCCTTTTATTTGTGGCACCCAACACAGGTAAATAACGATAGGTGTTGCTACACCTAAGGCGGTTATCCATATTCCTGCTAAGCGTTTTTTTCTGTTTTGAAATAAAATAATCATGCCGGTGATGGCAAATAGGATCATCAGCACTGCAGATATATCAATAACCCAGCTCCATACATCACCGCTGTAACGACCTTTATGTAAATCGCCAATTACACTTAAAAATCCCCCGGTTTGATAATCGAGTAACAGTTCGCCACTAATAAAATCAAACTCTGCGTAGGCGTAGCCTGCAGGTAATGGGTAGTCGAGCATGACCAGTGAATCTTGCTTTTCCCACTCAATGCTTTTTACTTTATTCAGCCCATACTGCTTGGCGAGGTAAGCTTCTATTTGGGGATAAATAGCAGGTAGGGTGTTTAATTCTGTTTGTGCTTTTGCAAGTAGTTCAGCTGGAATTGCTGCGGTAATTTGGCCGTTGTTTTTATCGTTTTTTAACCAGTCAACATGGTTTAGCACTATGCCGCTTACGCAAAATAGAATAAGTAAAAAAAACAAAGCGGTAGAAATATAGATATGCAAAGCACGACTCGTACTATATAAAGCGCGTTTATTAACAAAGGGCATAAAAGGTGCAGATTTAATTAATTTTTACGGATGATAATGATTTGCATTAGCTGTTACAAATTTATTTACCAAACTTTACACTTTATTTTTTAGGAGGAGCTGAGGGCTTAGAAATTAAGTAAGTTAAAACCAGTACTTCAACAACAGCAACTAAGGCAATAACCCAAGAAGGAGGGCTGCTGGATAATAAAAATATAAAGCCTATTAGCATACCTAAACCCGCAGCATATTTTGCCTTTACAGGAACTACTTGATGGGCGCGCCAATGTTGTAATGTTGTACCAAAGCGAGGGTGGTTTAATAGCCAAGATTCAAGCGCGCTAGATGAGCGTGCAAAACACGCTAAGGCTAAAATTAAAAACGGTGTGGTTGGCATAACGGGCAGGGCAACACCAATAATACCGAGTAATACACACAGCAACCCCAGTAATTTAAAGCCGATATTTTTATAATAAATAAAAACGTTTTTTATGTTCACGCCAGCTCTTTTTTAATAAATTAAACGGTAAAAGGGTAAGCTAATTTCAAGATAAAATGAAGAAAAAGTGGCTTAGTTGCATGTTATCAACTAAGCCATTTAGGGTTAGCAAAGGAAAAGTATTTCCTGGTTGTATTACCTATTAAAAGTAATAGCCTAAATTAATATTAAAGCGGCGCTCGGTATCGCCATCACCAATAATGGTACCGCCAATAAAGGGTTGATTGCGGGCTTGTACAAAATCAACATAACTAAAGAACCCCCCAGCAGTAATGCTCATACCGGTTACATTCATCCAAGTGTTGGCGCTGTTATCTGATTTGTTGTAGATGATCCCATAGTCGTTATAAAACTGTAGATTGGTAACTGGACCCCACTCTAGTGCGTAGTCATAGGCAACATTAAAGTTGGTCATTGTAGCTTGGCTCGACACGCTATCGAAGTAATTGTAGGCACCCACTGCAAAGCGGTTGCTGCCATCATCTAAGTCGTAGTCGTATTCGCCGTGTTGAAATTGAATATTCCAGTTATTGATGTTGCTGTTTAAATGAACAGCCCATGCACTGTAATTACCCGCGCGGTCTTCACCATCATGTAGTCCGCCGCTGAGTAACGATAAACCTAAATCTGTGGTTATATTTTTACTGTGCATAAGCTGGTAAGTGGCGCGACCGGCAAAGGTGTTGTATTCACCAAGTTGCTTTGCAGGCTCGGCATAGGTACCTTCATCTGCAGGGCGACTGCCAATAATATCGTAAGAGTAACGGTGGTTTTTATCTGATGATGAGCCATCAACTCCGCCAAGTTCATCATTTTTAAAAAAGCCAAGATCAAGTGTCCAGTTGTCTTTAAGCTTACGTTTAGCAACTACCCCTAAATCAAAGTCATCTTCTAGGCCAACATAGTAGTTAGTGCTAAAAAAGTAGCTGTGAGAATTGTAAGGGCCATTACCAAACGGTACGGCGGTTATACCAGCTTGACCTTCCCAGCCATCAATAAATTCATACCCTAAGTAAGCGTATTTCACTACTGTCATGTAATCGTAAAAACGTACTTCACCATTGACTGAAATATCATTAATTTCACCAGAGACATTTAAACGGAAAATATCAAAATCAAAGTCGCCACCGCGATCTTCATTGTCATCATCGTAAGAGTTAATGCCGTAGTTAGCGCGAATGGCACCCCCTATCTTTATTCCTGATGATTGCTGTTCAGGCTTTGCAGCTTCATCAGTTAGTTGCTGAGCTTTTTTTTCAGTGAGTTTGCTTTCAAGTTTTTCTACTTGTTGCTTTAACTGCGTTAATTGGCTTTGGAGAGGTTGAAGATTTGATGCATAAGAATTACTAGCAACACCACCTAAAATTAAGGCGAGTGTTAGTTTTGAGAGTTTAGTCATAATAGCCGTTTTGATTGTGATTAAAAAAATAAAGGCGCAAAAATGCACCTATTAGTGTGGAAAAAGGGGAAAATGGCAGGCTAATTTAGTTTATTGTTTTTATACTGCGTTTTATTCTTTAGGAGTTTGAAACAGTGCGCCTACTTCTAAAAGCGGGGAGGCGTCTAGCTTATCTGCATCCATCATTGCGGCAATACGCTGCATTGATGAAAGGAGTAAACTCTGTTCCCATTCAGCAAGTGCTGAAAATTTTTCGATAAAATGCTCTTGTAATGGCTGTGGTGCTTTTTCGAGTAGTTCTTTACCTTGTTCGGTAAGGTATAAGCTGACTCGGCGCTTATCCATTTGACTGCGAACACGTGTTACTAAGTTTTTACTCTCGATTCGGTCAAGAATATTAGTAACCGTTGCTGGGCTTAAGTTAACGTTTTGCGCAATACGGCTGGCGGTAATACCATCAGTTTGAGACACTTCCTGCATAATAAGCAGTTGTGGTCCTGTTAAACCCGCTGTTTTATTAAGTTGCTTTGAATGTAAGTCAATCGCACGGATCACCTTACGTAAAGAAACTAGTAATTCGTCATATTTTTGCATTTGCTTGTCTCATGGAAGGCGAATCATTTGCCGTAATCATGAAATGTTACACATCAAATAAATTGAATTCAAATGATATATGTTATTTTAACCCGCTGTTATTAGTTTTTATTGGTTTTTATTAATTTGAGCAGTAATTAAAATGGTATTTATTATCTTTATTTTATTAAATGTTCATAACATTCTGTTTGCTAAGGTTGCGCACCTTACGTAGGTTGAAAGCGATACGCAAGCCACAGGTATAAAACTTTAGTCGTAATTTGGCCGTTAATGTGGCATAAAAATATAGTAACTAACTCAATTTAAATAACTATTCTATGTAGCTTATGCTTTAAGCATGCATTATTGTTTGTGTACAAGTAACCTGAACTCAGGTTAAGTACAAAAAATTAGTCTCAGTGTTAAAGGAAATAAAATGCAATTATCACCCTCAGTATGTATTGAGCGTACACATAGCGGTTTAGAGTTTATTAGTATTAATAGTCGCCAATGTGAGGCGAAAGTATTTTTACAAGGTGGGCAAATAACTGAGTTTACACCCAAAGGCAAATTGCCTTTATTATGGATGTCTGGGGATGAAACCTTTAGCGAAGGGAAAAGTATTCGTGGTGGCATTCCTATTTGCTGGCCTTGGTTTGGTCAACATGAAAATACGGATTTTCCAGCGCATGGCTTTGCCCGTACGCATGTATGGCAAGCCGATGAAGTGCATGAAACCGACAGCGAGGTTACTGTTAGCCTTAAATTACCAATGAAGCAGGTAGATTCTACTTTTTGGCCGCATCAGTCATCATTACGGGTTGAGTTTATTTTATCAGAGCAATTAGAGGTGCGTTTAACCACCTGTAACTTAGGCAATGTACCATTTAGTTATACACAAGCACTGCATACTTACTTTCCAACAGAAGATATTAATAATACCCGAGTGGCAGGGCTGCAAGGAGCGCAATATATAGAATTTGGTCAAGGGCCTCATCAGCAACATGACGTGGTCGACTTTTCCCGTGAAACCGATATGGTTTATACCCAAGCCGCAGCGGTTCAAACAATTGATACTCCTCAGGGGATGATCAGTGTTAGCAGAGAAAACTCGCAGTCGTGCGTACTATGGAATCCATGGATTGAAAAATCAAAGCGGCTATCAAATTTTGCCGATGATGATTATAAAAGCATGTTATGCCTAGAAGCAGCGAATGTGCTTGAAGATGCGGTTACGCTTGAGCCTAAACAAAGTCATACCTTAGTGACAACAATAAAGTGGCTTGGCTAAGTCCAATGGAGCAAAGTGTGTTTACTAATCAACAAATAACCGATCTACCGCAACATAAAAGCATAGTGTTTGAGCCGCTTGCCGATAAAGCGTTATTGCATGCACAATTGAATTGGTTGTTATTTTTCATTCCTTTTTGCTTAGTGCTAGCAGTTGTTTGTTATTTTAATACAGATTTTGCTGCCATGGCGCAAGGTTACTTATTGGTTGCTGTTCCGCTATTAATTTTACTTTGTATGTTATACAGCGTGTTCAGTATTAAATTACAAGGCAGTGCATTGCGTACCCACGATATAGCATTTAAAAAGGGTATTATTTGGCAGCAGGTAACTATTTTACCGTTAGCACGAGTGCAGCATATTGAAATACATCGTGGGCCAATAGAGCGAAAACTGGGTTTAGCCAGTTTAAGGCTTTACAGCGCAGGGGGGATGAGTGCTGATTTACAAATTAGCGGTCTGAACCACGAAAAGTGCAAAAATATCCGTCAGTTTGTACAAAGCTATCGCCACGATGAAACCACGAGTGAGGTTGCTGCCAGTGAGTGTTGATGCTACGCAAATGACGCCACCTTCACTTAATTGGCAAAAAGTCTCGCCCTGGGCACTGGCTTATTTTGTGATGCATTTTAGTGTGCGGTTTGTCAAAGACGGCTTATTTAATTTACTGCCTGTGTTAGTGGTATTTGTTACTCAGGTAGAAAATAAACTATTTTGGGGGCAAGTTGCGCTCGCGATTGCTTTGACTTCATTGCTTGCTTATTGTTTTTTGTATTACCGTAGTTTTCGTTTTTGTATTACTGACGAGCATGAAATTTTACTAAATAAAGGTGTATTTAAAAAAGAGCGACTCACCTTAAAGTTTTCTAGGGTGCAAAATGTAAACATAGCTGAGCCCTTTTATTTTACTCCAGTAGGTTTAGTTAATTGCATTTTTGATGCTGCCGGCAGTGTTGCCCAAGAAGCGGTATTGCCGGGAGTAACCAGCGGTTATGCCCAGCAAATGCGCAAACAAGTATTTGACTACAAAGCACAGCAGCAACCATCAGCAGAAGTAGCTGACACAGCGCAGTCTCATATTGAAGAGCAGGGCGAAAATAGTTTATTCATTTCAAATAAAGAAATAGCTAAGTTTGGTTTAATGTCGAACATGGCCATTTTAGCGCTTGCCGCTATTGCCCCTTTTATGAATGTGGCTATCGATTTTTTAGAGCAGCAGTTTATAACAAAAATAGAGGGTTTTTATCAGCAAGAGCTGGGTATGATGGCTAATGCAGCGGTATTTGCAGTAATTACTTTGATTTTTATATTGGTATTTATAGCGGTGTTTTTATCGGTAACTATGTCGCTCATTCGGTTTTATAATTATCAGCTTTATTTTAAAAATAAAAAATTTAAACGTATTGCAGGGCTGTTAGAACGCCATCAACTATCAATTAGTTTAGATAAAGTACAATCGATTGTTATTAAGCAAAACCTAGTTGCTAGGCTATTGAAACGTTTTACTGTTGAGTGTTTGCAAGCCAGCAGCGGCGGTGCTGCAAGTATGGCGAAAAAGAATAAACAAACTTTAGTGTTACCTGTGCTCACGCAGGAGCAAGTTGATAATGTGTGTCAGTGGATTTACCCATGGTTTGACAGTAAAAAGCTGGCATTCAAGGCGGTAGAAAGGGCGTTGCTATATAAAAATATGGTGTTTTATGCCTTGCTACCGAGTGTTGCTTCTGGGTTTTTAATTAGCTTTATGCAACTTAATGTATTAATTCCGTTAGCGTTATTTTTGGTATTAGCTACGTTAGTATTTTTGTCTTATAAACGTTATGGGTATTATCTTCATCAACAAGATGGGCGTTTTTATATGGTGGTACGCAAAGGTATGATTGGCGTACATTACCGGGTATTTGAGCTGTACAAAGCACAGAGCGCTCGCAGTGTGAGTACCTTTTTTATGCGTCGCTCTGGCTTAAAAAGCCTGTATATACAACTTGCTGCAGGTGGCGCGTATGTTCCGTATTTAAAACAGCAAGATGCTGACTTTATTATTGATTTTACGCTTATGCAGGCTGAGTCAGACTCCCGTAGTTGGATGTGATTTCCTCCGTTGTAAATAATTAGCGTTCAGGTTAAATAATAAAGCAGGTGTAAATACACATTTGCACATGCTTTATTACACTTTTTTACTGCCCGTTTTTTCCTTTTAATAATAACCTAGGTGTATTAAGGAATTATTTTAGGGAATTTTATGAAACAGACACTGCTGGCATCCGCTTTATTACTTGCCTCACCAAGCTTCGCTGCTAATTGGCAAACCATTCATACCGAGCATTTCAATGTACACTTTAGTAGTGAGCATATTGATTTTGCTAAATCGACCGCAGTAGAGCTGGAGATTGTTCGTACTAAAGTGCTTGAGCAACAAAACCGTGCGCTTGATAAAATTGTCGATGTGGTGGTATTTGACCCTCTAAATGCAGCTAATGGCTTTGCCTTACCAACCTCTAATAATCCTGTTATGGCGCTTTTTACTACGCCACCACAATCGGATACGGTAATCTCAAACTCATCGGGCTGGCAGCAATTACTAATATTGCATGAGTACATTCACTTAGTGCATTTAGCGCAGCCAACCCGCAGTGAGTGGCAACAAAAAATTAGAGGGGTATGGGATCTTTACGATTTAACCTATGGCGATACACCGCGCTGGGTAGCTGAAGGATACGCCACCTTAATTGAGTCTAAAATGACGGGTCGAGGGCGACTCTTTGATAACTATTCTGAGGCAATACTCAGGGAGTTTGCTCAGCAAGGAGCGCTTCCGACCTATGGGCAACTAAATAGTGATGAAGGCTTTATGGCGGGCTCCATGGCGTATTTAATGGGAAGTCGTTTTTTATACTGGCTAGAGCAAAATTACTCAGAGCAGCTGGTCGATAATGTATGGGTCCGTATGCGGGCGGTTAAGTCTCGAGATTTTGACGACGCATTTTCTGGTGTATTCGGGCAAAGCGCTGCCAAGCTATATCGTCGATTTATTGCTGAGTTCACTTACAAAGCAATGCAACAAGAGCAAATCGAGTCACCACTTAATAGCAAGCTTTGGTTAAAGCTTGATTTATACGCTAGCAACCCCGCTCTTTCTGGTGATGGCAGCAAAATTGCCATAGTGGAGCGTGATAAAAAAAGTAATACCAAGCTCATAATTTATAGCACTGAAGACAACACTAAAGCGCAACAGCAATTTACTAAAGCACAAAAGCAATTACTTGAAGATGATGCTAAGGATATTCCTGATACTGCGCCAAGTGTATTTAAGCGCGAACAAAAACAAATATTAAATCAAATAAATCGCGCAGGTATTGCCAATCCGCAGTGGGTAGGCAATAACACTCTTTATTTTAATGCCTACAGTAGTGAGGAGTCGGGGACTTATAACAAAGTGTCTGACATTTTTAGCTATAACATAGATACTGGCAACGTCGAACAACTCACTGAACTGGCTGGTATTCGTCGTTTTAGTGTTACCCGCAATGGTGAAACACTTTACGGTGAGCAAATAAGAGCTGGGTATTCTGAATTAGTAAAAGTCGATCTTAATACACAAGCAATCACGCCACTTTTTACCAAGAGCTTAAAAACGACGTACGATTACCCGACCCTAAGCCCCGATGAAACAAAATTAGCTTATTTATCAGCGTCATTAAACGAAAATTGGCAGTTGTATATACAAGATTTGGGCGGTGATACTAGACAGTCAGTCCCAATGCCTAATGGGTATCAATATTTAAGCCAGCCGAGTTTTAGTCAAAATGGGGAGTCTATCTATTTTGTTGCTGGCTTAAATAATAAGACTGATATTTATAATTACCATATAAAAAAGAACACCCTCACCCGCTTAACTAACGGGCAAGAAGCGCTCGCATATCCGATTGAAACAGAAGATGGCTCACTACTTTATTTTTCCACTAATGCCGATGGCCCTGATGTGAAAACGCTAACAATAGCAAAAAATCGCGCAGCCGTGACGGATCTCGCTGTAACCAGTGAAGCTCCATTGTTGATGGTAAATAAGCACACTCTGCCACCGGCAAAAATATATACCGATGAGATAGCAGAGCAAAGCGATTACGCAGTACTTGATCAGCAAGCGACGTTTGCCTTGGGATCACAGTATTATTCAGCGTCAACCAGTTTGCTAAGCGTAGGTATAAAAAGCAGCGACCTATTAAAGCAACTTGATTTACAAGCGGGTTATAATATTGATTTGCATGACGGTGCATTACATGGAGGCTTTGTACAAGCAAAATACAATGCGCTGAATACAAAGTTTAAGCTTGCGCTATTTGATTATAATTTGGATACATCACATCAATATCAACCTAGCTTAAACGTCGATATTGACGCCCGAGGTGGCTTTGCTGCAATAAGCCACCCATTGAAATTTGGTCAATTACAGTTAATCCCAGAATTGGCTTATAACTATACAGATTATAAAAATGGCCATAAAAATTGGACACGGTTGAGTATTAGTCAGCAATGGCAACACGACCGCCAAGCATTTGCCATAGGGCAGAGTATTTATGCCAGTATTTATGATGGGCGGAATCACAGTCGTCATTGGCAAGGTTATGACTTGGCAACAAAAGTATTTGGCAAAGCATTTAATATTCCCATGTTTGTGAGCTTTGAACAAAAACAGCGAGACGATAGTGATTTAGCTTTAGGTGGGTTTAGCTCTAACTTGATTAATCAGCAACAAAGTAGCGAGTTTGTACTTGCTGCTGAACTGCCTTATTACAGTGCAACTGCAGAGCGTTACCAAGGTTATGGTGGTGGCATCAGCTTTAAAGAAGGCATGCCTTGGCTTTATTACAAGCAACATCAATTAGACAGTAGTGTTTATGCACAAAGTTATGGCTTAAAATACCAAGGTGATTTTAGCTTTGGGATGGGGCCTGCAGGCGTAAACGACCTAACTTTTAATGCTGGGCTGTCGCGTGTTGAAGGCGACAGTTTTGAAGATGAAATGCGCGCGTGGTTAAGCTTTTATTATTCGCTTTAAAAGCTTATTTAGCTAAGTTACTTTCTTGTTTTCATAGATAGTAACTTAGCTTGATATACATTTAATTTTTGCGTGTCTTTTTCTAGCTCCATTGCTTTTTTAAGCAGTGCTTTAGTTTGTTGATAGTGCCCTTGCTGATGGCGAATCTTAGCTAGCTCTAGGTATAACTCAGCAATATAAGGTGCTTTTGTTATAGCTTGAACGATATGCCTTTTAGCTTTGTAAAGTCGACCTGTTTGTAAGTCGTTTTTAGCCAGTGTTAATAGCTCATATGGGTCTTTTTCTTTAAAAAAAAGCTTTGCATCTAATTGCTCTTCTAGCTTTTTATCTCCCATCTTTTTTGCTAAAAATTGATAATTAGTTAGTAAATTAATACTTATCAGCTGCTGATTTATCGCGGCCTTGTATATCTTTTTAGCACTTTGAGAGTCGCCAGTACGCCTATGTAATACTGCAGCTAAGTTAAAAAGCTCAGGATCTGTAGGTGTGTATTTATTGGCTTGTAATATATTTGAATATGCTAAATCATAATCTTTTACAGCTAATGCATCTGCAGCTAAGTTACTATAAAACTTAGAAATTAAATCATTGATGTCAGCACTGCCTGAATACATACTTCCTCGGGTTGGGAAATAGTCAATTAATGAACCTGGCTTGATAAATGAAATTTTATTTGGATCTTTTTTAGTGTCATTTTCTTCTGGGGCATACACTTTAGTTCTAAAGTGTTTTGCTACATAAACTAGGTTGTCTTCTTTTGCGAAAACAGGCTGACTAGTTACTTCTTGAAAGCTTGTTTCTAAATCTAAAAGTGCAGCATAACTTTGTGTTAATACGGCTAAGCTTATACAGTTGCCATGCCCATGATCTAGCGCCTGCATCGAAGTTAATGTATCGCCATGATAACTAAAATCAGAGAGTTTATTTTCTAGGTAGTTATAAACAATGATATCCATGCGCATTTTGGATGCTTGCTGCTTTGCAACGAAAGCTAAAAACTTTGATTTTTCAGCTTCAGGAAGCTTAAAAAGCTCATCCTTAGAGACAGTCTCTTGTGTTTTAAATAAGCTATGGTTTAGCAAAGAGGTAAGTTTTAGTTGAGGCTGCTCTTGAGGTGCTCTTGTGCTTGAGCATCCTGCTACTGATAAAAAACCTATGACTATCAAGATTGTTTTTATTTTCATAAACCACTCCATTGTTTGAATTAACATTATACTGAAGTGGTTTGTTTATCAAGCATTCGCGTTTCGTCGTTGAGTTAAGCGATTTTTTTGTGAGTGCTTTTTACGTTTGCGGCGGGTAAACCACAAATACAAGCCTGTACCAGCCAGCCATACAGGACTAAGGCCAACAATACACCATAGTATTTTACTGATAAGCCCAGCAAAATAACCAAAGTGTAGTTTTCTGAAGCTATCTATTACTTGCCAACCCGCACCAGCCTCTCGAATATCCCAATTAGCCATGTGTTCACCTGTTTGCTTATTGTAGGTTATGGTATTGGCGTATTCACTGGTAAGTGGGTTACTGGTATTTACTTCGCCGTAAAGAGTAATATTTTCATCAGGCTCTCGCGGGAAAACTAAAAAAGTTGTATTAAAACTGGGTATTTGCAGCTTGCTATCATTAAGAATGCGCTCAAAAGAGATGTCGTCACTATATAATTTATTTGTAATAGTGTAGTGCTCTTCTTCTGCGTGTTCTATTACTTCGTGATACCACACAGCGCCATTAAAATAGCCACCGGTAATCGCTAAAACGATAAGGATAGGTGAGCCTAATACCCCAGTCATTTTATGGATATCGCTAAGTACTATTTGTAAAGTTGCGCGCCAGCGTACGCTAAATAGTCGCTGCCAAAACTTACGGTAAATAATTAAGCCAGTAATACCTAAGGTTAATAAAAATAGAGCAAAAAAGAAGCCTAATACGGTACCTGTTTGCCCAGGTAAGCTTTTTAAGTCGTTAAGTAAAAAGGTGTAATGGAGTTCTAAAAACCAGTCGGTAAAATAATGAGTTGTGCTAACTGGTTCTGATAAAACCTCTCCGGTGTATTGGTCTAAATGCAACTTAAACCAATCGTCAGTTCCACGCTTAACCAAATAAAGTCGGTCAGCGGTGCTGTTATTAAAAAGCTCCCAGCTTCCTACTACATATTTAGGAAAGGCTGCTTCGGCTTTATCAATTAATGAATCCATAGGTAAACGTGCGGCTTGCTGCTGTACCACAAAGTGTTTATCGGGCATCAGTAAGCCATCAATTTCACTTTTAAACACTAAAACACTGCCGGTAATACTAATAACAATTAACGGAATAATGGCAATTAGCGCCAACCAACTATGAACTTTAAATAGTGTTTTTCTCATTACTTAAACTTGTACGTTAACTTACTGATATACGCATGATAACAGTTATCATTTGCATTGCAATTAAAGAATAATGAAGCTGTGAAGTTAAGGCAACGGTTTTTGTATACTCAAGTTGCCATCAAGGAAAACTAAAGTAAACGCGAGACTTGTTTAAAACCTAGCCAGCACTACAATGCGCGCTTAAAAATAAAACCTTTAAAAACAAATGTTTAAAAAATGTTTTATTTCTTCCTTTTATTAACAGTTATGTAACGAGCGAGGTCTGCTTTGGCGTATTATTTGCCTATTTTGTCAGTGTTTATTTTGGTTTTTAGTTTTTTACCGTTACTTAATAAAATTATAAAAAACCGCAGTGTATCAGGTGTGTCACTGTTAATGATGACATTTGGTTTAGCGCAAAGTGTGTACTTTATAAGCTACAATCTTTACTTTTCTCGTTTTTACATTGCCTTGCCGTTTTTTGCGACAGGCTTTTTAAGCGGACTGATTTTATACTTTTTTGCTCGCTATAATGCAGTTAAGCGTCAAAAGCTGCAGCTACTTGGTATGCTTAGCTTTTCGTTATTACCCTTTTTGTTGCTGTTAAACTCCAACTTAGATACTGCCTCGGTGCTTAACGGATTAACCTATGTGGGTTTAATTATGAGTTCAGTACGGGTTATGCCACAAACTTTTAAAACACTGCGAACAGGGAATATTAGTAACCTTAGTGCGCGCTATTTTAGTTTGCAATTTATAGCAGGTATCTGTGGTTTGTTTGCTGAACTTGCTATGCCAGTGCAAAGTACTTCGCATATATTAATGTTTGTTATGATATTACTGACCAATGCCGTGCAGTTTGCATGTATGCAGTATTATCGAATGAGGCCTGTGTTGGCGTAAAATTAGAGTGACCGTTAGTTTCATTTGTGGCACTTTGAGTGACCAATAAATAAAAAGTGCCCACTATGAAATTAACTATCCATCAAATCGATGCGTTCAGCAGTGAACTGTTTAAAGGCAACTATGCCGCTGTGATCCCACTGGAGTCTTGGCTTAGTGATGATCTTATGCTGAATATCGCTGCGGAAAACAACGTGTCTGAAACAGCTTTTACCTGTCAGCTGGCAGATGGAAGCTTTGCAATACGTTGGTTTTCGCCATTAATGGAAATTGATTTTTGCGGCCACGCCACTTTAGCAGCGGCCTATGTGCTTTGTGAGCAACATAACATAGCGCAGGTTTGCTTTAGCGCAGAGGCGGTGGGCAAACTGATTGTTAATAAGAAAAACGATGGCAGCTTTGCTATGACCTTTCCTAAACAAGCCCCTGAAGAGGTTCAGCTCATCCCCGATGCTTTATTAGCAGGCCTGTCTATACAACCTGTTAAAGTGCTTAAAAACCGCCAAGCTTATTTTGCTATTTATGAATCTGCTAAGCAAGTAGAGAGCTTAATTACCGACTCTACACAACTAAAAAAATTAGCCCCATTAGATGTGGTTGCAACAGCACCGAGTGTTGAGTATGACTTTATTTCTCGTTATTTTTGGCCTGCCAGTGGTGGTGATGAAGACTTTGTGACCGGCTCAATTCATACCGGGCTTGCCCCTTATTGGGCAGAACAATTTGGCAAAAACTCTTTAAGTGCTTATCAGGCCTCACAACGAGGCGGGAAGCTTTACTGTGAAGTGGGTGATAAAACAGTAACATTGACGGGTCATGCCGTAAGGTACCTAAAAGGTACTATTTACCTTTGAATTAGTGTAAAAAAGGCCACGTAAAACGTGGCCTTGGTTTACTCAGTGTTATTTACGCTTCTAGCGCTTTGCTAATTAAGCGATCGATATACTTTTTATGTGCTTTGGTTGCGGTGTCTGCACCCCATTCAACATCTTGATCGGCTATTTGATTTAGCTGATATAGCGCAGCTGTTTTTGCTAAGTTATCGTATTTACTTGCTTTTTTTAAGCCTGCAATTGCAATAAGCTGATTTACGTATTCAATCTGTAAATTATGACTGATCGAATTAGCATTTTTACTATCAACAAAAATACTTGCAGTTAAATCCTCCATAAATTGCGTAAGGCTGTATTCATTACCATATAAAGCGGTATCTGAAATACGCAGTAACACAGCAGGATGCAGTAGTTGCGCTAATACACCTTTTTGCATGCCTAAAATCATTTTATGCGGTTTAGGGTCTTCGTTTTTACCGTAATGATTAAACCCACGACGCTGTTGCTGCATAAAGTTATACAAAGGCTGCATACTTTGCAGTACATTTGGAGCAAACACATACTCAGCTAAAATAGCCATTGCTTGAGTTTGACGCTCAAGTGGCACCGGTGTAAAAGGCTTGGCTGCATTTTCATCGCCCACTACGGCACGCTCTACATAAACCCCTCCAATTTGACGAGATACCACGCCTGCTTGTGCACGGTATTGGCCAAATAGGCTGTTAGCAGAAGTAACAAGCTGTTGGTAAGACTCGCCTTTTACTGTAGCTTTATCTTTAAGTTCTGAAAAGAGCGTATTGATCAGTGCCATTCTATCTGCCCCGTAAGCTGCAGGGTTAGACGACAAGTCACCTATCATCACGCGAGGGTCTATATGGCGCCCAGGAGCACGCATGTCGTCGGCATCATTACCAAAGGCAAGAGCATGTTCGCTTGAGCGAGCAAGTATTTTATCAAGACGAGCTTGTTCTGCTGCTTTATCTTTAAGTGCTGCGCTATAGCCGTAGTTTATTGCCCAATCATCGTATGGACCTGGTTTAGTTTGGAAAATATCGCCTTGAGTCACACCTGTTGGCGCTATATTTGCTGGCGCATAGTCCATTACTGAGCCGGTCACTATACCTTGGGTTTTACTTTTGTCGTGAACTTCTTTCTCATCCCACAAAATAGAAGATTTCATGTTGTGATTGAGACCTAGAGTATGCCCTACTTCATGTAAAACCAGCTGGGTTAAGCCTTGGCGTAACATTTCAGTATCTTCAATATCAGCGCCATTTGCTAAGCCTTTTGCAAGTATTAGGTTCTGTTGTAATTCATGACCTAAAGAGCAATTAAGCTCAGTGTTGCTTCCTGGTTGTGTATGGCTCATCGTGCCTTGAGTATAAAGCGTATCGTATATCCAGCGGTTTTTCATAAATACAAACTCAAGCATAATGTCTGAGCCTAAAATTTCACCGGTTAGCGGGTTAGCTAATGCTGGTCCATATCCACCAAAAGGTGGCTTAGGCGATGAAGTCCAACGCAGTACATTATAGTTAATGTCACCGGCATCCCAATCGGCATCATCAGGCTGTATTTTCACTTCAAGTGCGTTTTTAAAGCCTGCTTTTTCAAATGAGCTATTCCAAGCAAGTACAGCGTCACGTACAGTATCTCGCCACTCAATAGGCGTGGTATTTTCTATCCACCAGGTAATTGGCTTTACTGGTTCTGAAAGTGCTGCGCTTGGATCTTTCTTTTGTAGATCCCAACGCTTAATTACATCTTGGTATGGTGCCCAGTCAGTTGATGTCATTTTATCAAACTGATTGGTGAAATAACCAATGCGTGCATCATCAAAGCGAGGTTGGTAGCTATTATCAGGTAAAGCTACAAATGAGTGCTGTACTTTTACTGACACACTTCGTGGATCGCTTATCGCACCTGACCCTCGAACGGTTGGGCTGCTATTGGTAAAAACATAATCAACAACCACATCTAGGTTATTAGGGTAAGGACGCTGTTTGATGATGCGTGATTTTTTATCATCTAACTTACCTACTTTAAATCGCTTTTTAGCATTTTTATCATTCGGGTTAGGTGTTGGTGATACTTTATGCAGCGCTTCACTTAAAAATAGCTTGTTAACATTAAAGGCTATTTTATCCTCTTCTTGTTTTTCTATTTTTATACTTGCAAGTACCGCTTCGCTAATGTTTGCCTCACTGGCTTTAGCTAGCGCGCTATTTTCATTAAATAAATAGCGTGGGGTTTTGCTGATAATATCGATGCGATCAAAGTATTTTCTAAATTCAATTAACTTGGTTTCGCGGTACGCGCCACGAAAATGACCCGCATCAGTCGCGCCGTCAATGGTATGTGCAAAGTAAACAAAAGGGGTATCGAGCTGTGACTCGTTAATGACCATTAGGTGGTCGCCGGTTTTTTCATCTTGGTAAAGGTTAAAAATGCCGGCAAATTCGGTTTGACCTTTAATCATTTCACTTAATGTTTGTGGCTTTTTTTCTTCTTTTTTTTCTGCAGCAACAGCATAGCTGCTGCCAAGCGCTATACTTAGCGCCAAAGTAAGTGTGGTTAATTTCATAGTTTGTCTTTTGTAGTTGTTAATGTAATTTTACTGTACGTAATATCATGCTGTTTCGCACAGTATCGTTACTAAATACTAACAAAAAGTGATTAGCTTTATGATTTATAATGGTAAAAATTTGTAACAAACCATTTTACTACACTAACGAGCTTTAATTTAAGCATTTAATAGAAGCTGAAGAAGCATAAAAAATGCTTTTTTTGTAACAGTTGCTTACAAATGTCACGTTAATGTTTCAACAAGCTTTGGTATTATGATGCTAATAGAAATTTGGGAGTAATAAATAAATGCAAGGTAATGTACTTAGATGGGTTTTTCCATTCGTAGCTCTGGCATTAGGTGTGGTTGGTTTTTTTGCAATTAATGCGATTGCAAAAGAGTCAGACAAAAAAGAAGTCATAGACACTCGTCCAACTGTACAGGTTGAAGCTGTTGCTGCTAACGATCATCAAGTCATCATTAATAGCTATGGTGAAATGCAGCCGCTAGAAAACACTCAGCTCTCAGCACAAGTGTCAGGTGAAGTAATTAGCTGGCATCCAAATTTTGTAGCAGGTGGGGTCGTGGGTCGCGGCGAAATCCTTTTTACAATTGAAAAAGATAACTACGAAGCAGCAGTGCTGCAAGCCGAGGCCGAATTAGCCCGCGCTCAAGCTACGCTTATAGAAGAGCAGGCTCAGGCTCAAGTAGCTGAAGATGAAGCAAAACGTTTTCCTAATAAAGCACGCACTGACTTATTTTTACGCAAACCACAAGTATTGAGTGCACAGGCTTCGGTTAAGTCAGCACAAGCTGCATTAAAACGAGCGCAGCGTGACTTAGATAATTGTGAAGTGAGCGCGCCTTATGATGCATTAGTGGTGAGTCGCAACGTAGGTGTAGGTCAGTTTGTCAGCATGGGCGCTCAAGTGGCTGAGCTTAATAATATTGAAACAGGTGAAGTGATTATCCCTATTGCTGGTTTTGACAGTGTGTTTTTACCTGATCGCGTTAAAGGGGTAACCGCAACGGTTATTAAAACAGGGTTAAATGGGTTTACTCGCCAAGCCGTGATAGACCGCGATTTAGGGATTGTAGATAACGCCACTCGTATGAGCAGCCTAGTGGTTAGAATTGAAGACCCTTATGGACTTGTAAATCAGCAGCCTGCAATTAAGTTTGGTACTTATGTACAAGTAAATTTTGCCGGTACTATGCTCAATAATATCTATCGTTTACCGCAAGAGCTCGTAAATAACCAAACCGTGTGGATAGTTAATGATGAGCAGCAGTTAGAACCACGTAAGGTAAAAGTAATTCGCGAAGAAGGTGAGTACTTCTATATTAGTGATGGTTTAGAGGCAGACGATCAGCTTGTTGTTACTTTACCTGAATACCCACAAAAAGGGATGGCGGTAAAAATAGCAGGGCTTACTGAATCAGAAGATGCTGCAGAGCGCACATCAACAGAAAAACTATAAAGGTAGCATGAGTTATGAATAGCACAGAACTACCCAATACAACCAAACAAACAGGGTTAATTGCTTATTTTGCTAACAACTCTGTAGCTGCTAATTTGATGATGTTTTTTATCATTGTAATGGGGATTATTAGCTACTTTACGATTCAGCGACAAATGTTCCCGAATATAGAAGTTAACTATATTACGGTGAATGCAAACTACCCAGGGGCATCGCCTCAAGAAATTGAAGAAAGTATCTTAATAAAAGTTGAAGAGTCGTTAAAAGATATTACCGAAATTAAAAAAGGGGTGTATCGCGCATTTCGTAATGGCGGTTCTGCCACCCTTGAAATTAATACCGACGCAGAACTTACCGATGTCCTCGATAAGGTTAAACTGCGTGTTGATGGTATTGCCACCTTTCCAGCGGGAATGGAACCGGTCACCATTAGCCAAATAGAGTTTCGTCAAGATGTAATTGGTATGACGCTCGTTGCCGATTTACCACTGACTGAACTTAAGCCAATAGCTAATCAAATTGAAGATGAGCTATTACAGTTATCGAATGTGTCCTTAGTGGTTAACGATGTGCCACTGGATGAAATTGCCATAGAAATAGAACCTGACACGCTGCGCCAATATAACTTAACACTCTCTGATGTAGCGAATGCAGTACGCCGCTATTCGGCTAACTTTTCAGCTGGGCAATTAAAAACTGATGCTGGCGTTATTTCAGTGCGAGTAGAAAATCAGTTTTATTCTGGTGAAGAGTTTAGGCAAATTCCGGTAAAAATTGGCGCCAATGGTGCCAAGGTGTTGCTACAAGATATTGCGATTATTAAAGATCAGTTTGTTGAAGGTGAGCGCTACTTTAAATTTAACGGCGAAAATGCGGTTTATTTATCGGTTAAAGCCACCGAAGAGCAAAATATTATTCCGGTGGCCGATTCTGTTAAAGCCTACATGGACCAAAAAAATAAAGAGCTACCATTGGGTGTGCGTTTAGAGCCATTAATGGACATGACATACTACCTTAATGCACGCTTAGATATGATGAAAGCTAACTTGTTTCAAGGGGCTATTTTAGTTGCCATTATGCTTTCATTATTTTTACGTTTTAAGCTGGCACTGTGGGTAATGATTGGTTTACCGGTATGTTTTTTAGGGGCGATGATGTTGATGCCATTATTTGGCATCACGATTAATATTGTGTCTTTGTTTGCCTTTATTATGGTACTGGGAATTGTGGTGGACGACGCCATAGTCATAGGTGAAAGCGCCTACACCGAAATAGAGAAAAAAGGCGGCGGTGTTGTTAATGTAGTGAATGGCGCAAAACGAGTTGCCACCCCGGCGACCTTCGGAGTACTCACAACCATTGCGGTATTTGCGCCATTTACACTTTCAAGTGGACCTGAAAGTGCCTTCTTTTATGGTATTTCAGTGGTAGTTATTTTATGTTTAATATTTAGCTTAATAGAATCTAAGCTAATACTACCAGCGCATATTGCGCATACTCACTTTTCACCTATAAACCCTAATGGCTGGCGAGCACGTTTTAATAAGCGCTTTTTTGGCTTTGTAAATGGGCCTTATAGGCAGTTTATTATTAATTGTATCAAATGGCGCTGGACGGTGTTATTTAGCTTTATTGCGCTGTTAATTTTTACTTTTGCGTTAATCTCGTCTAATCAGGTAAGAATGATCCCGTCACCTAAAGTGCCGCATGACTTCCCGCAAATTAATGTTGAAATGAATGATAATGTATCAGACATCCAAACCATTAACGCGATACGCCAAATAGAAGCTATGGTACTTGAGGTTGATAAACAAACAGCGCGTGAAGATGGCCATAAAATGGTGCGTGATGTATTGGTATTTAACCAAGGTCGAACCGAGGCGCAAATTTTAGCGCCATTGGTTGACGAAGATTTACGTCCATATAATGCCTTTGAGCTGTCGCGCCGCTGGCGTGAAGCGATGCCTAATATCGCGGGGGTTAAGTCGTTAACTATACAAGATGATGTTGGCGGTGGAGGTGGCGGCGGTAACGGCGAATTTGGTTACCTATTGTTTGGTTCTGATATAGATACCCTCAATGAAGCCGGGCGTCGCTTTATTCAACTATTGCAGCAGCAAGAAGGCTTATTTGATATCAGTTCAACGATTGATCCTGCTAGCAAAGAAGTACAAATGAGCTTAAAGCCAGTTGCCTATGACCTAGGATTAGACTTGGCATCAATTGCTAACCAGGTGGGGGCAAGCTTTTACGGTGGCGAAGCACAGCGCGTTATTCGCCGCGGTGAAGAAGTGCGAGTGATGGTGCGTTATCCTAAACTTACTCGCGAAGCGTTTTCATCACTTAAGCATGCAGTTGTTACTACGCCACAAGGTCGAGAAGTGTTGTTGGGCGATGTGGTTGAACTAACAGAAACACCGGGTATCAGTTATATTCGTCGTGAAGGTGGTTATCGTACTGTGTATGTTTACGGCAATATAGATGAAGAAGTAATTGAGCCGGGTGAAGTGGTTAAGCAAGTAAAAGAAAACCTATTGCCACAACTACAAGATGAATACCCCAGTGTTAAGTCAGAACTAGGTGGTGCCATTGAGGAGCAGCAAGCGCAAGCTAATGAGCAATTGCTATTTTTTGCTGGCGGGATGATTTTGGTTTACATTTTGTTGGCAGTGCCACTAAAAAGTTACTCGCAGCCTTTAATTGTAATGTCGGTTATTCCATTTAGTTTAACGGGTGCAATATGGGGGCATTTTTGGTTTGGCTTAGATATTAGCTTAATGTCGGGCTTTGGTTTAATTGCTGCTGCAGGGGTTGTTATTAATGACTCATTAGTAATGACTGATTTTATTAATCAGGCGCGTCGCGCGGGTATTAGTATAAAAGATGCCGTTATTGAGGCTGGCTGCGCCCGCTTTAGACCCATACTACTTACCTCAATAACTACCTTTGCTGGCGTATTACCGATTATGTTTGAAACCAGTTTACAAGCTAAATTTGTAATACCGATGGCGGTAGCACTTGGTTTTGCGGTTATGTTTGCAACACTGATCACCCTTATTTTGGTGCCGTGCTTGTACATTATTTTAACTGACATAGGGGCGCTGTTTAAACGCCCATTTACAAGTAAAAAGGTGAGTGTGAGTTAGCATTATATATCACCCTGTCCCGTCCTAAATGTGTAAACACATGTCAGGACAAGGCATCCAGCTGAATAAAAAAGCCAACCGTTAAAGCGGTTGGCTTTTTTGTGTTATTTTTATGAATATAAACTTAAGTGCTGCTTTTAAATTCCGGTTACATTCTTTTGTTTGATTATTGCAACATTGCGAATTACAATCAGTCGGTATTGGTATTACACAATGGTTTTTAACCTAATACTTTAGTTAATGCATATTAGCCTTCGAGCTAGTGTGCCTGTTGTAAGCCATATGATATGGGCGACGTTTGACTCTTTAAGGTGTTGCAGTGTTTATACATTCATCATTAACGTGTGGAGAATGGTTAACTATTGGTTGTCTTGGGCTCGATCAGTATAGCCAGCTATTTGTTGGTGATACGGTTAGTGTGAGCTTTTACGATGAGCATGGTGAATTATCTCAGCTAGCGTTTGAATATGAAATACTCTCCCCAGAGCAGGGTGAACCCCATGCTTGGAGCTTGCTGGTGGTTGAGCATATTAATATGCATATTCCGCTGGTGTGCGCTGGCAGAATGACAGAGCAAGGATTAGTAGTCGCTTATAGGCATAATAAAATATTTGCGCTTGAAAGTAGTGGTATTTGTAGCGCGGTGGTTCATTTTAATCGCGCTGAAAAAAATAAAAAATTAATTGCTGTAAATAGCCTTGGATACGATGCAATTTATCCTCAAAATGGCGATATGTATAGTGCAGGCACCAAAGTACTACAGCCTAAAACGGGGCATATATACCAGTGTAAGGCATGGCCATTTAGCGAGTTTTGCCGTGTAGATGAGCATAACACTATGTTTGAGCCTGGCGTTGGCGAAAGCTGGACTATGGCTTGGCAGCAAATACAGTAAATCAACTTCCCTTAGGTATAACGACAACAATAAAATTCACGTAGTTTTTAGTTATCGAATTTATACCGCTTTAGCCCACTCAACTATGAGTGGGCTTTTTTATTTTTATGATAAACTGGCCGCCATTGTTATTTTTTAAGCGGTTTTTTTGTGTATTCTTCTGATTATTCTTTAAGCTTATTGCCTAATTTTCCTATTGCTAAAAAGCAACCTCATGCGCTTACTACTCACGCAAAAACACGCAGTGATGATTATTATTGGATGCGTGATGATGAACGACAAAATGCCGAAATACTCGCGCATTTAGCACAAGAAAACGCCTATTGTGATGAGCAATTAGCCGCCATTAAGCCATTACAAAATACACTATTTGAGGAGCTTAAGGGGCGTATTGTAAAAGACGACAACACCGTACCGGTCAAAGATGGCCAGTATTGGTATCACTCAGAGGTTCGCGGAGATGATGAATATGCACGCCATTATCGCAGTAGCAGTATGGCAATGGCTAATAAAGCGTTACTACTTGATGTGAATGAACTTGCCAACGGCTATGAGTTTTATGAGCTAGGGGAAGTGGCGCTGAGTCCCAATGAGCAATTAATGGCATATTCTGAAGATACTGACGGCAGACGTATTTACACAGTTCGATTTAAAGATTTAAACAGTAATAAAATGCTCGACGATATACTTGAAAATACCGAGGGGCAAGTTGTTTGGGCGAACGACAATAAAACCGTATTTTATGTAAAAAAGGATTTAAAAACCTTATTAGGTTATCAAGTTTTTAGACATGAGCTAGGGAGTGAGCAACACCAAGATGTGTTGGTATACGAAGAGCAAGATAGTAGCTTTTTTATGGGCTTAGGTAAAAGTCGTGATGAAAGCTTAATTATTATTGATTTAGCGAGTACAGAAACTAACGACATGTGGATACTGGATGCCAATCAGCCTCAAGGCGAGTTTACTGCTTTAATGCCGCGTGAAGAGGGGCATGAATTTGATATTGATAAGCTTGGTGATACTTTTTATATAGTGACTAACTGGCAGGCTAAAAACTTCCGACTAATGATTGCGACAAGCGATACCATAGCGGATAAAAGCCAGTGGCAAACACATACCCCTCATCGTGAAAATGTATTATTAGAAGGCGTTGAACTATTTAACGACTTTTTAGTGCTTAGCGAGCGCGAGCAAGGGCAAGCCCGCTTTGTTGTGGTTAATAAAAATGCTGAGCGAATGAACCTTGAGTTTGATGATCCTTGCTATTACGCTGCTATTGCCATGAACCCAGAACCAAATGTAGCTCATGCGCGCATTTACTATTCAAGCTTAACAACGCCAGGCTCGCTCTATAATGTTGATTTAACCACAGGCGAAAAAACCTTACTTAAACAACAAAAAGTACTCGGTGATTTTAACGCAGAAGACTACCAGTCAGAGCGACTTATGGTCAGCGCTCGAGATGGGGTAAAAGTGCCGGTGTCGTTGGTATATCGTAAAGATAGCTTTAAAAAAGATGGCTCAAATCCGTTGTTTCAATATGGTTATGGCGCGTATGGGATCACCATAGATCCAAGCTTTTCGAGTACGTCACTTAGCTTACTCGACCGTGGTTTTGTTTATGCAATTGCGCATGTGCGTGGTAGCGAAATGCTAGGGCGTTCATGGTACGAACACGGTAAAAAGCAGCATAAACAAAATAGCTTTAATGACTTTATAGATATAACCAAAGCACTAACCGAACAAGGATATGGCAACAAAAGTAAAGTGTTTGCTTCAGGTGGTAGTGCCGGTGGGTTATTGATGGGAGCCGTAGCAAACCAAGCACCTAAACTCTACTGTGCTATGGGTTGCCATGTGCCATTTTTAGATGTGCTTACCACTATGTTGGATGAAAGCATACCGCTTACAACAAATGAATATGACGAATGGGGTAATCCAAATGACCCTGATTTTTACGATATTATTAAAGCGTACTCACCGTATGATAATATTAGTGCGCAACACTACCCCAATATATTGGTAACAACCGGCTTGCATGACTCGCAAGTACAATATTGGGAGCCAATGAAGTGGGTAGCTAAAATGCGTGAATATAAAACTGATGATAATATTTTAGTGTTTAAAACTGATATGGATGCAGGACATGGTGGTGCATCTGGGCGCTTCAAAAGCTTAGAAGAAAAAGCACTAGAAATGGCCTTTTTTATCGCTTTGTCATAGCCAGTATATGATTATCACAAAAAAGCCTCAGTAATAACTGAGGCTTTCTATTTTTTAAAATAACTTAATCTAGGTAGGCTTTTAACATCCACACTAGTTTTTCTTGCTCTTTAATGTAGTCACTCATTAATGACGCGGTACCTTCATCATCAGCTTCAGCGGCTTGTGCAAGAATATCGCGCTGCATTTTAATTAAGCTGCTGTATCCGGCAAGTAAGTTCTCTACTGCGGTTACGCCATCGCTGATCCCTTTTGCTTCTTTAATTTCACTTACTTCTAAGTAATCTGAAAATGCATGCAGCGGTGCACCATCAAGCGTTAAAATACGTTCTGCGATTTCATCGACTTTTAACAATAGTAAGTTATAAATTTCTTCAAACTTTAAATGTAATTCAAAAAAGTTTCGGCCTTTAATGTTCCAGTGAAAACCACGCGCGTTCATATATTGAATTTGATAGCTGCTTAAAAGCGTATTCAGTGACTTAATAATATTTTCACTTTTTGTACTGTTTAAACCAATTGCATTTACTTGCGACATACTTTGCTCCTTAAATAACCGTTTTATGAATCTTTCACACATTGTTCAATGAAATAAGTATTGCTCATTATCGTCTATGAATAAAATCGTTTATACATATTGATGCCATAGCTAAAAGCTATCAGCGTATCTGTGATTTTATAAATAAATTAACTAACGCCATTTCATAGATATGGGTTGTGTTTATAAAAATACTACCTTGAGCAGCGAAATTGTTTATTTTGTGAGTACAAAATATGATCTAAAACAAGCTTTTGACAGGCGCAGCACAGACTTATTTTATTTATTGATTTAGGTCAAAAAACGCGCATAAGTAAAGCGCATAATCAATATAACCCAACTTGATAGAGAGCACTTTATTAAGTTAAGGGGCTACTTGATTAGATGCGGAGAGAAATAATGGAAGCTAAAACACGTAAAGAGAATAAAGCTGAACTCATCGTTATTGGTATTGCTTTGGTAGGGTTTGTATTAGGGCTAGTGGCACACTTAGCGGGTGCGAGCTTTGCAAACTCTGACGCCTTTGGTTATATCGCTGCACCAATGCCTTTGGTGCTAGGTATTATATTTTTGATTAGCTACAAAGTGGCCGCTGCTGCCGAGGATTAAATGTCTTCGTTCAAGCGCTCAAGAATATAATTAACTACTTGGCGAGAGTAAATCATACTGGTATGGCTTAAATGAAACACCTTGTGTTCAGCCATCCCTTTAAGTTTGGTTTCATCTAGCAGTACGGTGCCATCAGAGCGGCTACCTTTAACAATGAGTGGCATTAAACCAATCGGTAAGTCGCCGGCAATACTGTATAGCTTGGCTTTAAAAGGCCAATCACCATTCTTAGATAGTAAAAATTCAACACTATTTTTTAATAATAGTTCGAACCCTTTTTGCTGCATTTTTTCAGCAATATGGCTGCCAGTGTGTGGCGTACCTAAGGTGATCACCTTTTCAACATGATGACTTGGTGCTGAGTTTGCTTCTAAGTAGGCGCGAGCAACTAAGCCTCCCATAGAGTGGCAAACTAAAGCGGATGGTTCACCACCAATAAACTCATCTATTTGCGCAAAAATAGCATCTCGATTAGGGTCACGGGTGTTGTAGGTTAGATTTAAAACCTTAACCCCAGACTCTTCCAAGCGTGAGCACAGCGGGCGCATTACCAAGCCAGACATATACAAGCCATGTAAAACAATCACGTGTTTAACTTTCATACGCCCCCTAATACCAATTTTATTAAAAACATGATCATTCTAGCGTATTAAATAATCCGCTACCTACGTTAAAAATTATTTATATAGAACAACTATATGTCACAATTTTCGCCTAGTTACCGACTTATTTACTTGTCGCTATAATAGATAACTAATTTAATGCAATTGGTATAACTACCGCAATTACACTAATTGCTGAGGTTTTATTTCAATATTGGTGGTGTCGGTATTAACCCAAACTTCACCATCTTGAATGGTAATAGCCAATTTAATATTACGATCAACCAATGCAGCTAATAGCTGAGTAGCTGCATAATCAAGACTAAAAATGCTTAAGTTTTTAAACTCGTACAATTTAGGCTGATGCTTTTGCCACCAAATAGCTTGGTTATTCTCGCCATAGGTATATAAAATTACTTTTTTCGCTTTGTTACAGGCTTTTTTAAGGCGCTTTTCATCAGGCAGCCCCAGCTCAATCCACAGCTCTATTTCTTCGCTGTAATTAATATGCCAAAGCTCCGGCTCATCATCAGCACATAAACCTTTAGTAAACTCTAATCCATCACAGCTATTAAGTGCAAACGCCAGTAAGCGGATCATCAAACGCTGCTCAGTTTCTGATGGGTGTTGTGCCAAGGTTAAATTAAAGTCTTGGTATACGTGACGGTCCATATCGCTAAGCGATAGTTGCGCTTTAATAATGGTAGATTTGAGAGCCATAATATCTAATCTGAAAAAATTTGCGCCAGTATAGCGCAATTAAATGAATTGCCAGTTAAAATAGCTACAAATTATATGTTAGGAGTTAAAAATGGCTATCCAGTGGTTCCCTGGGCACATGAATAAAGCCCGAAATGAAATTAAAGAAATAATGCCACAAATGGATGTGATCATTGAAGTGCTAGATGCGCGCATTCCTTACAGTAGCGAAAACCCGATGGTGGCTACCTTACGCGAAGGTAAGCCGGTCATCAAAATTCTAAATAAAGCCGATTTAGCTGATCCTAAAATGACGCAAACGTGGAAAGACTATTTTGAGCAAGAAAATGGCGTAAAAGCTATTGCGTTTGGTAACGATAAAGCCGCTGAAGTGCATCGTATTAATGAGCTGTGTAAAAAGTTAGTGCCGCACAAAGTCGGTGCTGATAAGCAAATTAAAGCCATGATCATGGGGATTCCTAACGTAGGTAAATCTACGCTCATTAATGTGCTTGCTGGACGTATAGTGGCTAAAACCGGCAATGAGCCTGCAGTGACTAAGGCACAGCAACGTATTAAACTTGATGATGGTATTATGCTTTACGATACGCCAGGGATGCTGTGGCCAAAAGTAGAGAACGAAAATTCAGGTTATCGTTTAGGCGCAACCGGTGCGATACGTGATACCGCATTGGAATACGAAGAAGTGGCAAGTTACACCGCTGAGTATTTATTACATGCCTATCCTGAGCTTTTAAAAGCGCGCTATAAATTAGATGAACTGCCAGAAAGCGATTGGGAATTTGTTGAAATGGCGGGTAAAAAACGCGGCTGTATTCGCGGTGGTAACCAAATTGATACGTATAAAATGTCAGAAATTCTAATTAATGAATTACGAGATGGCATTATTGGTCGTATTACCATGGAAACACCTGCCATGCGTGAAGAGGAAGAAATAATGGTGGCTGGATTGCGCGCTGCTGCAGAGGCTAAAAAGCAAGCCAAAGAAGAAGAGAAAAAACAACGCCGAGCACGTGCACGAAAAAACCGCCGTTAATTTTTAAAGCGTAGGTTAAAGCCTTACGCATTAAATTACAGACATAAAAAAAGCCCGTAAGGGCTTTTTTAGTTTCATATCTACCGTCACCGATATGAGCAATGTAGCAAGTAAATGAGTAGGGCGGAAACAGGTCATAAACAGCAAGGGGCGTTGTGGTTTATAACAGGTTTCCATAGCTGTTAGCGTGCGCCACACGTCTGTTTCAGGGTCGAGAAACAAATGAATTTTTCAGTCACAAAAAGCAATGTACCGCCTTCTTGTTGATAGTGATTATCAGTTAGATTTGAGTGGTTGTCAACATCTTAATGCAAATAATTCTCATTAACTTTGGGCTGATTGTATATTAAATAACAGGCATAAAAAAAGCCCGTAAGGGCTTTTTAGTTTCATATCAACCGTCACCGATATGAGCAATGTAGCAAGTAAGTAATAGACGATTATCTGCAATCAATATCAAGGGGCGTTGTGATTAATTACAGATAATCTTGGCTTTAACGTGAGCCACACGTTGTTTCAGGGTCGAGAAACAAATGAACTTTACCGTCACAAAAAGCAATGTACTTTCTTCTTGTTGAGATTGATTATCAGTTAGATCTAAGTAACTGTCAACACCTAAATGCAAATAATTCTTATTTTAACTTTTTGTTCATTTATAGCACTAAAGTAAGGGCTGATTTTTGCTGCAATTCTCCTTATGCTAAGTTAAGTATTATAAAAATAATAACAAGAACAAAAATATGTTTTCTATTTGGTTTATTAGCCTTATTGCCGTGGTGTACCTAGGAGTATTATTTGCAGTGGCGGGGTGGGCAGATAGGCGTAAGGTGCTGCCATTCAAAGGTATGATTTATGGCCTATCATTGGGTGTATATTGTACCTCATGGGCCTTTTATGGCACTACCGCGCAAGCCGCAAGTAATGGTTGGTGGTTAGCACCAACTTATGCCGGCACTATTATATTATTTATTTTTGGCTGGCAATTGTATTGCCGTATTGCACATATTTGTCGACAACAAAAACTCACGTCATTGGCTGATTTTATTGCTACGCGATATGGGCAGTCGTCAAGTCTGTCAGGGCTGATCTCACTTATTTCAGTAATAGCGATTGTGCCGTATATTTCTCTTCAGCTAAGTGCAACTGCGCAGAGCATCAACTTAGTCACCGACCGAGCCCCTACTCAAAGTAACCAAGTGTGGGCTGATAGTACGTTTTATATCACTTTATTACTGGCTTTATTTGCGATTTTATTTGGTGCCCGAAGGCTTAAACCTAGCGAGCATAACCCTGGACTAATCGCCAGTATTGCCTTTGAATCAATAGTAAAGTTACTGGCTTTTATTGGGGTGGGTTTATATGTCTGTTTTGTTTTATTTGATAGCCCAGTTGCACTCTACGAGCAAGCACTAGCGCTAAATATACCTAATCAAGTTGCGGCAACTCAAAGCCCTGTTTATGTATATGTTGCGCATACTTTTTTAGGGATACTGGCAACGTTATGTTTACCAGGCCAGTTTCATATGAGCTTTATTGAAAATAACAATAATAATGAACTGGCTACCGCTCGGTGGTTATTTCCGCTTTATTTATTGGCCATTAATTTATTTATATTACCCATTGCTTATGCGGGGCTGGTTTACTTTAACGGCAATAGTGTAGGTCAAGATACCTTTGTATTAGCATTGCCAATGGCGGCAGACAATAGCGGGGTAACCTTACTTGCCTTTTTAGGTGGCTTTTCGGCGGCTACCAGTATGGTAATCGTCTCGTCAATTGTGTTGTCGGTGATGATCACTAACGATTTTATCAATCAGTTTATCTTACGTCGTTCACAGTTAACTTCAAGTAGCCGAGGGCTAGATAAAAATCACTTGCTGCATGCGCGTAAAATAGTGATTGTGCTGATATTGTTACTTAGCTATTTCACTCATAGAGTGCTTGCAGAAACTACCACGCTAGCCAGTGTTGGGCTAATGTCGTTTACCTTGGTGGCACAATTTGCTCCTGCGATGATCATTGGTTTGTGGTGGCGACACGCATCGTGTCGTGGTGCACAGTTTGGGATTTTAAGCGGCTTTGTTATTTGGGGGTATACTCTATTACTACCGAACTTGGCTAGTGGCTTAGGCAGCCAAAGCAGTTGGTTAGTTGAAGGGCCGTGGAATATTAAGTGGTTGGCTCCAACTGATTTATTTTCATTGGGTTTAGAAAGTATAAGCCAATCATTACTATTGTCGTTAGGGGTTAATACACTAGTGTATTTGCTTGTACCACTATTTAGCCGTGCAACGCTTGCTGAGCGTCTGCAAAGCAATAAGTTTATTTCACAATTAAACGACTCGCGATTAAACACTGCATTACAGCCACTCAATTATGAAGACCTAGGTGCATTATTACAGCGTTTTGCTGAAAAAGACGCGAGCCACTCTTTAGTGCAGCAGTATTTCCCACATGAAAAAAGCCAATGGAAGCGGATTGCTAATGTTGAGCTTGAGTTATTAGTTGAGCGTGAAATGTCAGCGGTTATTGGTGGCGCATCAGCACGGCTAATTTTAGATGTAGCGAAAAATGAGCAGCGTCAGCCTTTAGAACAAGTCGCCGAGTTTGTAGATGAAGCTAGCCAAGTACTTAAATTTAATCGTGATTTGCTGCAATCTACCATTGAAAATATTCAGCAAGGCATTAGCGTAGTTGATAGGGAACTTCGTTTGGTAGCCTGGAATCAAGGTTATAAGCAGATGTTTAATTATCCTGAAAGTGCTTTGTATATAGGCCGACCTGTTGCCGATATTATTCGCTTTAACGCTGAGCGAGGCTTATTTCGTGGTGAGGATATTAATACTGAAGTTGATAAGCGTTTAGCGTATTTAAAGCAAGGTAGTGCTTATAAATATCAGCGTGCTCACAACGATGGGCGAGTATTTGAAATGCAAGGTAAGCCTTTACCTGGCGGTGGATTTGTAACGACCTATACCGACATAAGTGAATTTGTAAAACAACAAAAAGCGCTAACACAAGCTAATTTAAGTCTTGAAGAACAAGTGGCTACGCGAACTGCGGCATTAACACAGGCTAACCAAGCGCTTTCTAAAGCTAAGCAAGTAGCAGAGCAAGCAACAGTAAGTAAAACGCGTTTTTTTGCCGCAGCGAGTCACGATTTATTGCAGCCATTTAATGCAGCAAGTTTGTTTTGCTCGCTGATGAACGAAAAAGCTCAAGATACTGAGCTTAAAGAGCTAGCCATGAATATTAAAAATTCATTAGGCAGTGCGGAAGAGTTACTTTCAAGTATTTTGGAATTAACTAAGCTCGATTCGGGCTCGTTTAAAGTACAGCTAACGGAATTTAATGTGAGTAGTTTAATAGAGCCATTGCGTAATGATTATTTAGCGCTTGCTCAAGAAAAAGGCCTCAGCTTTGTTGTTGAGTCGTGTGAAGCGCGAATTTACACAGATAAAGCATTACTTAAGCGTGTACTAAGAAACTTACTAAGTAATGCGATTCGCTACACTGAGCACGGTGAAGTACGCTTAAGAGTCTTGCTTGATGAACGCCATGTGTCGTTTGTGATTGAAGACACAGGCATAGGTATTGCCACTAGTGATCAGCAGAGTATTTATCAGGAATTTAAACAATTGGGTGAAAAACCCAATGCTGAAGGACTTGGTTTAGGGTTGTCGATCACCAAACGAATTTGTGACCTACTCGAGATCCCTTTAGTAATGGGGTCGCAACTAAATAAAGGCACGCAATTTACATTGACCATGCCATGTACTCCTAGTTTAAAAACTCAGCCCGAGCCAAACCGAACTGCTAATCTTGAAACAGAGCTGGGCCTGTTAACTATTTGGCTTGTAGATAACGATCGCAATGTACTTGAAGCACTTAAACAATTGCTTGAAAACTGGGGCTGTGAAATTGCTACCGCCACTAACTTAATAGAGCTTGAGCAACTAAAAGCAGCGCATGAGCTGCCACAGTTACTGATTGTTGATTATCAGTTGGATGATGGTGTAACGGGACTGGAGGTCATTGAACAAGCAGGACTAATGACATTGCCCGCCATAGTCAACACTGCCAACCATGATGAAGGTATTCGTGAACGGGTGCTTGATGCAGGCTACCCGCTTTTATATAAACCACTCAAAGCGCCCGCTTTAAAGCGAATGATAAAGCGGCTTACTTAATTCAAAGCTGATTAAAAACTTTTTTAACTGGTTTCTAATTTACCCACTTGTGACAACTGGTTAAATAAAATGCCTGCTTGGGTGCGGTTATACACATTGAGTTTACGCAAAATGGCCGATACATGTTGTTTTATGGTGGTTTCTTGAATCGACATTTCAAATGCAATTTGTTTATTGAGTAGGCCATCAGCAATCATAACGAGTACACGGTATTGCTGTGGTGTGAGTTTTTCAAGGTTGCGGGCAAAGCTACTTTGCTCGTCGTTAACGATTACATCAGTTAAATCAACATCTGGTGGCAACCAAGAGTCGCCATTAAGTACATGTTCAATGGCTTCACTGATCACATCAAGGGATGATGACTTTGGAATATACCCAGCAGCACCTAAGCTCATGGCTTGCTTTATAATCGTGGGGGTTTCATTAGCCGATACCATAATAATTAATATATCAGGGTATTGATTTCTTAGTTGCGAGAGCGCTTGTAAACCATTGGCGCCTGGGATGGTTAAATCTAAAAATATCAGCTCTATCTCAGGGTGCGATTTTAATAAGCTAAATAACCCGTCGATATCACTGGTTTCTTTTATATATTGTTCTGGTACAGAAGTCGCTGCCGCTTGACGTAGCGCACTTCTGAATAAAGGATGGTCATCAGCAATTATGGTATTCACAGCACAAGCCATTTCAAATAGTCTCCAATGCATTAAGTTATATGTGATTTTGTGATGTGAAACAAGGTTTGTCTGTGGGGATAAACAGACAAACCCTAGGGTCTGTTCACCTTTCAAGGTTGAATTTGCAGCAGTCTGTTTGATATTTAGGCAAGGTAGAGCCTATGTCATGTGGTTACTCCACATAAATAGGCGATAACGCAGCATCAATGCCAAACAGGCGCTGCCCTTCGGGTTCTTCCGAGGGGCGATTTACTCTTTGTTGCTCGGTTTTTACTTAGCCCACTAGGTTACAAACCTCGCGCCGCGATTAAAACAGCCCCTAGTTTGAACAAATTTCAATTCGCAAAGGTCAACAGGCCCTAGTGATATTAAATTTTAAAAACGATAGCCCACAGTGAGTGATATTGTGCGAGGGTCGCCGTAATAACCAATTAAGGTATTATCGCCACCAAGGCCTGGCGTATATTTGCTGATGTTAGTTGGATCTGAAGGATCAGGAGCTACGAACTGGTAACCGCCAATCATGTATTCTTCATCGGTTAGGTTTTTACCATAAATACCTGCGGTCCAATGGCCATCAGTGCTGTACCACGTTACGCCCATATTGAGAATACCGTAGGCATCTTGAGTCAGTAAGCTGTCTTCTTCGAACAGTGCGTAATCACCACGGTGATAGTAATTACCGTTCATAACGAAGTCGCCCATTTCTGTGTATAAACGATAAGTAGCGCCCAAGTTGAAAGTTAGATCTGGGGTGTTTGAAACACTAAAACGGTCTGATTTATCAAATATTTCACCGGTATCTGGATTGGTATCAATCACGTTTTCAAAACTACTGTCGATGTAACCAATTGACGCGTCAAAGGTTAGGGCATCGCTTGCAACATAGCTAAGTTCTAATTCAACGCCATCAGACTTAGATTCGCCAATATTGCCTAAACGCTGGTTTAAATCGGCAGCACTGTCACCGGGTAATACCGAAATATACTGGCGGTCTTTATGATCAAGTGTGAATACGGTTAAGTTTGCGCGTAAATTATCATTCCATTCGCTTTTCATACCTAACTCGAATGAGTCAACAATTTCAGGATTTGCAGCTTTTTCTGGACCACTTGCGCGCGGGTTAAATGTGCCCGATTTAAAGCCTTGTGAGTAACTAGCAAAAAACATAATGTCGTTATTGTATTGGTATTCCACACCCGCACGAGGCGTAAAACGTGACCAGTCTTCACTGTCATCAAGTACAGTAGGCACTAATTGTCCCTCAGGGCGAACATAGCCCGGAACCCAGCCTGATTCAGGGTAAACAATGTCAAAAATAAGACCATTATTTACAATCGCTTCTTTGCTGTCTTTGGTATAGCGCGCGCCAAGGGTCATTGACCATTTATCATCAAAGTCATAGCTTCCTTGTATGTATGCTGCTTTACTAGTTGAGTTACTACAGCCACTCACTTCACGGGTAAGGCCTGGCGCCCCTAAGCTTTGACCAAGCACACCCAGTACAGCTTCAAACTGCCCACATGACTCACCATCATAATAATAAAGCCCTGATACCAGCTTATAGTTATCACCGCTATGATTTAATTGTAACTCGTGAGTGGTTTGTTCATCGTCATAAATGGCTGGAACATCAAAAATAGGCAAAGAGGTATTATCAAAGTCGATATTGGTTGGTGAATAGCTTTCTCTTGTTGCTGCAACGTATTTAATACTGGTGTTTGCACTCATATCCCAGCGAGCAGTTAAGCTCATACCTTCAAGTTCTACTTTGTTCCATGTAGGTAAACTAGTATAAGAGTCATACACGCTATCTGGCACAGGTGCATTCGTTAATATGCTTGGAAGTAAGCGATACCCGCCTTTGGCGTTAGAGTCATCATCGGTTTTATCCCACGCGAAGCGAAAGAATAAGTCATCGATTGGGGTGTACTCTAGCGTAACCCGTGCAGCGGTAACATCTTTGTTGTAGTTTTCGCGGTCTTGATTATCAAGCGCTGACGTTAAAAATTCACCATAGCCATCTCTATTGAGTGTGGCAAAACCAAAACCCACATAGAGTTTTTCATCAATAAGCGGCAGTTGACCAGTGACTTTTAAATCTTTTTGACTGTAGCTGCCTACGGTGCCTTGAATATTTAGCGTTGCATCACCGCTCATTTCTTTGGTGACATATTTTACTGCACCACCAATGGTGTTTTTGCCATACAGGGTACCTTGCGGACCGCGTAACACTTCAATTTGTTGTACATCTAATAAGTCGAGTACGGCACCTTGCGGGCGGGCGATATATACGTCATCAATGTAAATACCTACACCGGGTTCATAACCCCAGAGAGGGTCTTGCTGACCTACACCGCGAATAAACGCAGTGATGGTAGAGTTAGTACCTCGGCTTGATTGTAGCGTGGTGTTGGGCGAAAACTGCTGTACCTCGGTCATCACGCTAATGCCGTTTTCTGCTAATTCTTGTGCACCGATTGAAGTCACGGCGACCGGAACTTCTTGTAAGTTTTCAACGGTTTTACGAGCGGTTACTTCAATGCGTTCTAATTCACCTTTTTTGGCGACTACGGCTTGTTCAGCACTGATGCTGTTGGCACTAAATAAGGCGAGTGAAACGGCTAATGTGACCGGTGTGATACTTTGTTTGAGCTTTATCATGGTGTGTTCCTGTTGTTATTAGTTAATTATGTTTTTGCTCATGTCACCTGTATTCACTGTAGAAGATAGTGTTAAAAAATGAATTAGTACCATAGTGCTATATGTTTTTAACACCTTGACTTATATTGGTTTTAAGCCAAATTTAAAGCGTGTAGTACCTTAGTGTTATGTCTTTATTTAATATTAACCGTAACACTTAAAGGTACTTACTGCGATGTCACCTCATCTAGGTAATAACAATAATTATAGGAATGTCTATGCTGAGCATGATAGGGCTGTTAGGCGGTTTAATACTGCTGATAATTTTAACTTTGCGTGGGGTCAATTTATTTATTGCCGCGCCAATCTGTGCGCTGTTGGTCGCGTTAACTAGCGGGATGGCTATATTCCCAGTGACTGCCGACAGTAACTTTATTAACGCGTATATGGATGGCTTTGCTGGGTTTTTAAGTGCATGGTTTTTTATGTTTTTACTGGGCTCGTTGTTCGGTAAATTTATGGAAGATACAGGCGCAGCAGACAGCGTAGCCAGTTACATTGTTGGCAAACTAGGCATGAAACATGCGGTACTGGCTGTGGTGATTGCTTGTGCCGTGCTGACTTATGGCGGAGTCAGTGTATTTATTGTGGCGTTTTCGGTTTACCCGATGGCGCTCAGTTTATTTAAAGACGCCGATTTGCCGCGGCGCTTTATACCCGCAACATTAGCGTTTGGCTCAGTGACATTCACTATGACCTCTGCGGGCTCGCCTGAAATTCAAAATTGGATCCCGGTAAAGCATTTAGGTACCTCACCTTATGCTGCATGGGAGGTAAGCTTAGTGGTGGCCATTTTTATGGCGACAGTCGGCTACTTTTGGCTAAATAAAATGATTAAAAAGGAGGTTGCCAAAGGTGAACGCTTTGATGCCAGAGACGATGATCCGGTTATTTTAGAGCGTGAACGCCCCCACCCAATCACCGGCGTAATTCCTTTGCTGGTGGTGCTACTCTTATCATTTATGTTGCATGATGTTTTACAGCAAACCGCGCTAATTGTGGCGTTGCTTGGCGGTGTTTTAAGTATTGTGGTCATTAATTATAAGTATTTTCATAACATGGGAAATGCTATCAATATGGGTACAACTGGTGCATTAGTGGCAATAGGTAACACTGCTGCTGTAGTCGGGTTTGGCGCAGTAGCTAAAGTATCACCGGCGTTTATTGCTGCTGTTGACGCTATGACTCATATGCCAGGTAATGAGCTGGTGGGGGCTGCTGTTGCCGTGAGCGTCATTGCTGGATTAACGGGGTCTGCATCCGGCGGACAAGCGATTGCATTACCCCTTGTGGCTCCTGGATATTTGGACATGGGGGTTAATCCAGAGCAATTACATCGAGTGGTTGCTATTAGTTCTGGTGCATTAGATAGCCTGCCACACAATGGCTATGTAGTTACAACCATACGTGCCATTTGTAAAGAAACACATCAACGCGCTTATTGGCCATTAGCTGCACTGACCGTGATTATTCCATTGGTTGGGGTCGCACTCGCACTAAGCTTATTTATCACTTTTTAAGGAATCGCAATGAAAACAATATTAATAATAGGATTGCTGGTTTTATTTAGTAGTACAGTATTTGGTGCTGATAAAGCAGAGCCGTTACTAGTAGAAAAGCAACATTTCACCACAGAAAACTTTACCACCGTCTCGGGTACAACGTTGCAGCAGGTTGATATTGGTTGGGAAAGCTATGGTGAGCTTAATAAGGCCAAAGATAATGTAATTCTGATCACTCATTACTTTTCAGGAACCTCTCATGCAGCAGGTAAATATGCAGCTGATGACGCGGTAGCTGGCTATTGGGATGCATTAATTGGCCCAGGAAAAGCCATAGATACTAACAAGTATTTTGTGATCAGTTCAGACACCTTAGTAAACGCAAATTGGCATGACCCAAACGTAATTACTACGGGGCCAGCATCAATTAACCCAGCAACAGGTAAGCCATACGGTTTGGACTTTCCAGTAGTCACGATTACCGATTTTGTTAACGTACAAAAACGCCTAGTAGAGAGCTTAGGTATTACTAAATTACATGCCGTGATGGGCGCATCTATGGGGTCTTTTCAGGCGCTAGAGTGGGCGACGCGCTATCCAGAGCAGGTTGAACGCCTCATTCATGTTATTGGTGCCGCAACTATGGATGCATGGACTGTGGCTGCGTTAGAAAAATGGGCACTACCCATTCGTTTAGATAAAAATTGGCAGCAAGGTAATTACTATGGCAAGGAGCGCCCATTAGATGGACTCGCTGCTACCATGCTTAATATTACCCAAGATGCTATGCATCCTATTATTTACAACGCCAGTTTTGCTGATTTTAATGTGCATGATGATGGTGCACTTAAAGATATTCGCACTTTGCCTAAGCTTAGCCAAACACTGGCACAGCGTGCTATGGCGCGTGCTAAAACTCAAGATGCAAACCATGTGCTGTATTTAGTACGGGCATCGCAACTATTTACTGCCGGTATGGAGCAAGACCTAAGCACAGCATTAAAAAAAGTGACAGCGAAGACATTGTTACTTCCCGCAACTAACGACCTGCTGTTACGCCCTGAAAATATGCGTACTGTATATGAGTCAATGAAGACGCTAGGAAAAGACGTTCAGTTTTCTGAAATTGAAGGCGGTTGGGGACATTTGGATGGCATTTTTTCAATCTTGCCTAAAGCACAGTTGATCAGTGAGTTTTTAGAGGAATAGCAGTATGAGTCAAAACGTATTAATCACCGGTGCGGCAAGTGGAATAGGATTTTATATTGCCGAGCAGTTAGCGCGAGCAGGGCATACTATTATTGTTACAGACCTTAATGAGCAACAGGCTCAACAAGCAGCGCAAAAAATAGTTAATCAGGGCGGTAACGCTCATGGTTACGCACTTAATGTGGCTGATAGCCAAGCGATTGAAGACTTTTTTAGCACCTTTACGCAACCTGTTGATGTATTAATTAATAATGCAGGGATACAGCATGTAGCTAAATTAGAAGACTTTCCTGCAGATAAGTGGCTGCTTTTACAGCAAGTGATGTTGGTAGGCCCCGCAATGATGAGTAAAGCGGTATTGCCGCGTATGCGTGAGCAAAACTTTGGTCGAATCATTAATATTGGTTCTATTCACGCTATGGTGGCTTCTAAATATAAGTCTGCTTATATTGCAGCAAAGCATGGCTTAATTGGCTTCACAAAAACCATGGCGCTTGAAACAGGGAATGCCAATATCACTATAAATACCGTTTGCCCCGCTTATGTGAAAACGCCTTTAGTTGAACAGCAAATTGCGTCGCAGGCAAAAGAGCATGGCATTTCAGAGCAGCAAGTAATCGACACGATTATGTTAGCACCTATGCCAAAAAAGGCGTTTATAGGGCTTGATGAAATATACCATACCGTGACATTTTTAATGGCAGATGCCGCACGAAATATTACCGCTCAAGCGATCGCCATTGATGGCGGTTGGACAGCACAATAGGGGTTATTATGGCAGGTTTTGATAAAGTAGTAACAAGCTACAGTGAAGCAATGGCAGGGCTTGAAGACGGGATGACTATTATTGCTGGTGGTTTTGGTTTATGTGGCATTCCTGAGGGATTAATTGCACAGATTAAGCGCCAAGGCACCCGAGACTTAACCTTAGTATCGAATAACTGTGGTGTTGATGGCTTTGGATTAGGGTTGTTACTTGAAGACAAGCAAATTAGCAAAATGATTGCCTCGTATGTGGGCGAAAATGGGTTATTTGAGCAGCAGCTACTGAGTGGTGAGTTAGATGTTGAATTGACGCCACAAGGAACATTAGCAGAAAAAATGCGTGCCGGTGGTGCGGGCATTCCTGCCTTTTATACGGCAACAGGTGTAGGTACGCCCGTTGCCGAAGGCAAAGAAACACGTAATATTAACGGCCGTGATTATTTACTTGAGCCGAGTATTACCGGTGATTTTGCTATTGTGAAAGCGTGGAAAGCGGATCGTTATGGAAATTGTATTTATCGTCATACAGCGATGAACTTTAATCCAATGGCCGCAACCGCAGGTAAAATAACCGTGCTCGAAGTTGAAGAAATTGTTGAGCCAGGTGAGCTTGAACCAAGCCAAATTCATACGCCCGGTATTTATATTGACCGTGTTATTAAAGGTGAATTTGAAAAGCGGATTGAAAAAATCACAACGCAAGCGGCAAAGCTTTAAGGAGCACATAGTTATGGCATTAACACGTGAACAAATCGCTAAACGTGTCGCGATGGAACTCGAAGATGGGTATTACGTTAATTTAGGGATTGGTATTCCAACGCTGGTGGCAAACTATGTGCCTAAGGGCATTGAAGTCATGCTGCAATCGGAAAATGGCTTATTGGGCATGGGCCCATATCCACACGCTGACTCAGTGGATGCGGATATGATCAACGCGGGGAAAGAAACGGTAACTGCAGCTACGGGTGCCGCTATTTTTAATTCTGCAGAAAGCTTTGCCATGATCCGCGGTGGGCATGTTGATTTAACGGTTTTAGGTGCTTTTGAAGTGGATCAAAATGGCAACATTGCTAGTTGGATGATCCCCAATAAGCTGGTTAAAGGTATGGGCGGAGCGATGGATTTAGTGGCTGGGGCAAAAAATATTATTTGCACTATGACCCATGCAAACAAGCATGGTGAGTCAAAACTATTAAGTGAGTGCAGCCTGCCACTAACTGGTGTTGCCTGTATCAATAAGGTAATTACGGATTTGGCTTTGTTAGAAATTAAAGACGGTGCTTTTCATTTGTTAGAATGCGCACCAGGGGTGAGTGTTGATGAAATCAAAGCCAAAACTGCGGGTAATTTAGTAATTAGCGATAAGGTCAAAACCATGAGTTTTGAGTAATATTACTAACGATTTACATGGAGCAAAATAATTGTGTTTGCTTCATGTCATCATCCGATTGTGCTTTTAATACCTAACAATAAGGCTTATAAAGACTTAAGCAGTTTAAAACAGGTCTCATTCATACCTCAAAATATCTTTAAAGCAAGTTTTTTATAAATTGATTGCATTTTAAGCGACTTCTATGGTGATGTTCGCTTTAAGTGATGTTATACTCCCGCCGAATAATTTATCGACTTTATTAAGAGTAAAATTAATGGCAGATTTATCGAAGTACAGAAACATTGGTATTTTCGCGCACGTTGATGCGGGTAAAACCACAACTACTGAGCGTATCCTAAAGCTTACAGGTACTATCCACAAAACAGGTGAGGTTCATGATGGTGAATCGACTACCGATTTCATGGATCAAGAAGCTGAGCGCGGTATTACTATCCAGTCTGCGGCAGTAAGCTGTTTCTGGAAAGATCACCGTTTTAACGTTATCGATACTCCTGGACACGTTGACTTCACAGTTGAAGTTTACCGTTCACTTAAAGTATTAGATGGCGGTGTGGGTGTATTCTGTGGTTCTGGTGGTGTTGAGCCACAATCAGAAACTAACTGGCGCTATGCAAATGAGTCAGGCGTTGCACGTATCATCTTCGTAAACAAATTAGACCGTATGGGTGCTGATTTTTACCGTGTAACAGCGCAAGTACAAAAGGTACTTGGTGCTACTCCACTTATCATGACTTTACCAATCGGTATCGAAGATGAGTTCTGTGGTGTTGTTGATGTTTTAACTAAAAAAGCATACATCTGGGATGAGACAGGTCTTCCAGAGAACTACACAATCGAAGACGTTCCAGCTGACATGGTAGAGAAAACTGATGAATACCATGAAATGCTAATCGAAACTGCTGTAGAGCAAGACGATGATCTAATGGAAGCGTACATGGAAGGTGAAATCCCTTCTTTAGAAGACATTCAGCGTTGTATCCGTAAAGGTACTCGTGATCTTGCGTTCTTCCCTACATTCTGTGGTTCTGCATTCAAAAACAAAGGTATGCAACTTGTACTTGACGCAGTTGTAGATTACTTACCTTCACCTACAGAAGTTGACCCTCAACCTCTTATGGATGAAGAAGGTAACGAAAACGGCGAGCATGCAATCGTATCTGCTGATGAATCTTTCAAAGCGTTAGCATTTAAGATCATGGATGACCGTTTCGGTGCATTAACATTCGTACGTATCTACTCTGGTAAGCTTAACAAGGGTGACACTATCCTTAATGCATTTACTGGTAAAACTGAGCGTGTTGGCCGTATGGTTGAGATGCAAGCAGATGAGCGTAAAGAGCTTACTTCAGCACAAGCGGGCGATATCATCGCTATCGTTGGTATGAAGAACGTGCAAACTGGTCACACTCTTTGTGATCCTAAGCACCCAGTAACACTTGAGCCAATGGTATTCCCAACTCCAGTAATCTCGATTGCTGTACAGCCTAAAGATAAAGGCGGTAATGAGAAAATGGGTGTTGCTATCGGTAAAATGGTTGCAGAAGATCCATCTTTCCAAGTTGAGACAGATGAAGATTCAGGTGAGACTATCCTTAAAGGGATGGGTGAGCTTCACTTAGATATCAAAGTAGATATCCTTAAGCGTACTTACGGTGTAGACCTTATCGTTGGTCAACCACAGGTTGCTTACCGTGAAACTATCACTCGTGAAATCGAAGATAGCTACACGCATAAGAAACAATCTGGTGGTTCTGGTCAGTTCGGTAAAATCGATTACCGCATCAAGCCAGGCGAAGTTGCTTCAGGCTTCACGTTTAAATCATCAGTTGTTGGTGGTAACGTACCTAAAGAATTCTGGCCTGCAGTTGAGAAAGGCTTTAAGTCAATGATGAACGAAGGTGTTCTAGCTGGCTTCCCAGTACTTGACGTTGAAGTTGAACTTTTCGACGGTGGCTTCCACGCCGTGGATTCATCTGCAATTGCTTTCGAAATCGCTGCTAAAGGCGCTTTCCGTCAATCGATCCCTAAAGCGGGTGCACAACTTCTTGAGCCAATCATGAAAGTTGACGTGTTCACGCCAGAAGATCACGTAGGTGACGTAATCGGCGACCTTAACCGTCGTCGTGGTATGCTTAGCGACCAAGAAGCTGGTTTAACTGGTGTTCGCATCAAGGCAGACGTACCGTTATCAGAAATGTTCGGTTACATCGGTTCACTACGTACAATGACATCAGGTCGTGGTCAGTTCTCTATGGAGTTCTCACACTACGCACCATGTCCACAAAACGTAGCTGACACTGTAATCGCTGCAGAAAAAGAGAAAAAAGCTGCTAAGTAATTAGCACTTTAATTCTTTAAAAAAACCCGCACGTGTTGCGGGTTTTTTATTGTCTGAAGTTTGAAAGCAGGTGAATACTATTAATACCAACCCGCAATAAGACTTAATCATTTTGAGGGGTTAAATCAGACGCTAGCTGCGTTAAAAACTTCTCATTTAAAACAAGTATTTTCATTGTTTATATTAAAAAAGCCGCTAGTGCGGCTTTTTTATGTTGATAGCAATGAATATTAATCTACGTACTTGATTGCTTTATAAGTGAGTTTTACATTACCAAAGGGTAAAAAGCCATTAACGCGGACTTTCCATTTACCTTCTTTTGGATTGGTAAATGTACAATTTTCTGCGTTTCCTCTGCTTATAGATGCACAGTCATTCTTAAACAAAGTAGGGCTTCTTTTATGACTAACAAATAAATTTGCATCGCCCCAGCCACCGTCTAGGCTAATGGTGAGTTCGTCATAACCTTCAGGGATATCAATGCGGTAGTTTTTCCACCAAAACCAGCCACGAATATTATCAATTTCACCGGTGAGCACTTCAGGCTCTGGTGGTGCAATTACGGTTGAGCGAATATCGACAATAACAGGGTCATGATCTGAGGCTCTGTAAGGCCCTTGAGCATACAAGCTTGATTGCTGAACGTCATATTTAAACTCAACATTATAATCAAGCGAGATAGGCTCATCGGCATTAATATGCCAATCACTGGCGCTCACTACTTTACTTAATAAACTCGGACTTGCTAGGGCATGATCTAAACTACCCGCTCGGCCAGAAAAGCTATAAGAATAACCCAAGGTGTTGCCATCTAGCTCAGCGACCACATTTTTTAGGCCTTTATCAGCAAATGCACGGATAGGATCTTCCATTGCATACGCATTCATGTCGCCAACAAGAATAATATCTTCATCATCAACCCCTGTTGGTTTGCTATTTAGCCAATCAGCAAATGCATTTGCGCCAGCAGTTCTGATTTCATTCCAACATGCTTGGCCGTCATTTTGATCAGCGTTGCCACCAGTTGCACTTCTACAGCCACCTTTAGACTTTAGGTGAGCAACGGCAACAGTAAACACTTCCTCTGTCTCTAAAGACTTAAAGCTTTGCGCAATAGGTGCGCGATTGCTGTAGTCAAAAGGCGCGTCAGTTGTAATCGCTGCTGTTCCTACTTGCTGTACTTTATCAGCACGATAAATAAGCGCGGTAGTGATAGCGTCGGTGCCTACTTGATCAACACCAAAATCTACGAATGCATATTGATTTTGACTATCGGCGTCATTAAGTGCATTTACCAAGCTTGCAACAGCACTAAATTCGCCAAAGCCGTCATTTTCAATTTCCATTAAGCCAATGACATCCGCTTGCATAGCACTGATGGCACTGACCAGCTTTGCCTGTTGACGAATTAACTCAGCTTCTGAATCAGCACCACGGCTAGTTGGAAAACCGCCACCTTGACCATCACCGTTAAAGTAGTTAAGTACGTTAAAGCTTGCTACACGTAAATCAGCATCAGGATTTAATTCTGGTGCATCGGTGCGTGGATTGGTTGCTACAAACTGGGGTGTTACCGTTGGGTGAATGCGATAAGTACTAAAGCTGTAAGCTAGCGCACCTGTTACAGAATTTACTGTATCGCCAGTACGCAGGGTATTCTCTGCTGATAACCCTGGAACAGGATAAGCGATAGGATCGCGATTTTGGCGAGTTGAACCATCATCGAGGAGTATTTTTTTAGTTAGATTTTGCGCTTCAACTGCATTCGCAGCCGCGCCAGGAAGTGCAACTTGAGTACCTTGATATAAACGTTCAGTGGCAAGTTCTAGTTCTCCATAGCGACCTAAACCATAATTGTTAGTAACAATAAGTGGCTGCTCTAAGGTAACCAGCATACCTTCAAACGCCTCTAATTCACTGGGCTCGGTAACGGGTAAAGTGATTTTAGTCGGGTAAGCTGAAAGACCAGTATCACAAATAGCAACTTGACTTACATTGCCAATTTGGGTGGCATCAAAGTATTCTTCAACAGTACCTTGCACGCGAACATGGTCGCCAACATTAACATCAGTATTGGTAAAATAAACAAATACCCCTTCAGAGGTGAGCGGGTTTGCATCCTCATCATAACGAAGTGAGCTAACAAAAAAGCCTTTGAGCTGGTCATCTGCTTGGAAATCAGCCGTCACAACGCCTTCAAATTCAACCACAGTGTTAACCAATGGGCTGCTTGCGCCTTCGCCTTGAATGCTGCTAATTAATGTTTTATCAGCGCCACATAATAAAGGATCTTCAGGTTCTGGCTCTGGTTCAGGATCTGGATTAGGTGAAGAATTTCCTGCAAATATGCCTAAATCACTAAAGTCATCTTGCTCAAATTGCAGCCATTGTTCGCTTGGATTAAAACTGCCATCTGCGTCACTACGTCCGTTTAACTCAGTTTCTTTGCGGCGCAATGTTTTATTTTGTGTTTGTACACCACCTTCAGACCAAAATGAACCAGGGTCTACGCCACGTTGGCCAAAGCTGTCAATAATTACTGAGCCTTGAGTCAATACCAGTGCATCATCGCCATTAAAGTTAGTTACTGCGCTGAGTTGGTCAGCTTTTTCTTTTAGCTCTGCTGAGGCATTACCATTAACAATAACGTAGGTGCTGTTTGCAGCAAGTTCGCCAGTTAAATCGAAGGTATTATTTGCCTCTGTATTGCCATTTGAATAGAGACTGAGGGTATAGCCATCTAATGACAAAGGAGTTGTCGAATTATTAAATAGTTCTACTGCTTTATTATAGCTACTGCCTTCTACGTACTCAGATATAACGAGGTTAGCGGTAGCGGGTGCACTGAGGCTTGCTAATACAAGCGCCAATGGCGTTATTTTTGTTTTTAACATTATTATTTTTCCCGTGTATTTGTTTCCCAAATGGGACGCTTAGTGTAAGGAAAAATGATTACAAATAGAATACAGAATGTTAATAATATAAATATAAAAAAGGGCAATAAAGCCCTTTTATATCAATATACTTTTATCACTTATTTAGATAGCGAGCAGCTTGCTTAGCAAAGTAAGTCAGAATGCCGTCTGCACCAGCACGCTTAAATGCTAATAAAGATTCCATTATGGTTGCTTCTTCGCTCAGCCAGCCATTATCAATAGCGGCTTTATGCATCGCGTATTCGCCACTTACTTGATAAGCAAATGTTGGTACACCAAACTCATCTTTAACGCGACGTACAATATCTAAATAAGGCATACCTGGCTTAACCATGACCATATCGGCGCCTTCTTGAAGGTCAAGTGCGACTTCACGAATTGCTTCATCAGAGTTGGCAGGATCCATTTGATACGTTTTTTTGTCAGCGCCTTTTAAGTTACCCGCAGATCCTACGGCATCTCTAAATGGACCATAGTAGCTTGACGCATATTTTGCTGAATAGGCCATAATGCGAGTATGAATAAAACCATCGGCTTCAAGAGCTTCACGAATTGCACCAATACGCCCATCCATCATGTCTGATGGGGCAACAACATCAGCACCTGCATGTGCATGTGATAGCGCCTGCTTAACTAAAATTTCGGTAGTGACGTCGTTAATCACATAACCTGCATCATCAATAATGCCGTCTTGACCATGCACTGTGAATGGGTCAAGTGCAACATCGGTGATCACGCCAAGCTCTGGGAAGGTTTCTTTTAATGCGCGTACAGTTCTTTGTGCCAAGCCGTCATCGTTATAGGCTTCTTCAGCGAGTAGAGATTTTTTATCTGCTGGGGTAACAGGAAAAATAGCGAGCGCAGGCACACCTAAATCAACTAACTCTTTGGCTTCTTCAAGCAGCAGATCAATCGATAAACGTTCGATACCAGGCATAGATTCAATGCTTTCACGACGATTTTTACCTTCAAGAACAAAAACAGGATAAATAAGATCATTAACACTCAGCTGATTTTCAGCCATAAGGCGACGAGAGAAATCATTACGGCGCATTCTACGCATGCGAGTATATGGGAAAAGGTCTAGTCCAGATTGGGCCATAAGTATACGCTCCTACTGTGGGGTTGAAAAATTAACCACTTGATTGCGGCCATGTTGTTTTGCTAAATAAAGTGCCTTATCGGCATAATCAGTAAATAGTTCAGGGTTATGGGTATCATCGGCAATTTGAGTATAAACACCGGCACTAATAGTAAACTCAATAATAGTGCCTGCTACATTCACAGTCTTATTTTCTATTGCCAGGCGTGTTTGCTCTGCAATGTTCATTGCACCTTGGTTATCAGTATTAGGTAGCAAAATGACAAACTCTTCACCACCATAACGCGCTACTTCATCAAGTGGGCGCTTAAGCTGTTGTTTAATGGTATCAGACACCGCTCTGATGACTTGATCGCCGGTTAAGTGACCATATTTATCGTTAATTGATTTAAATTTGTCGATATCTAGCATAATAATACTTAATGGCGTTTGCTCACGGCGTGAACGACGAATTTCCATAATTAGTTTTTTATCGAAAAAGCGTCTATTTTTAATGCCAGTTAGGGCATCTTCCATATTAAGTTGTTCAAGCTCATGGTTTTTATCTTCAAGTTCTCTCAGTGTGACCTGTAACTCAAAGGTGCGTTCATCTACTTGGCTTTCAAGTTCTTGGCGGGTACGCTCTTGTAATTCAATGCGCTCATTTAACAACGCGTCTTGTGCGGCGCTTTGTGCAATTAATGCTTGCTGTGCTGTTACTTGCTCATCGCGTTGTAATATAAATAATTTTATGACGGTATAGCTTAGGCAAAATGAACACCCTAAAGAAGCTAAAAAGGTAAGCATTAAACTCGCTCTAGTGACGGTATAAAAGCCTGTTAACGCAATGGAAAAATGGATGACCACAATTAAAAAGAACCCAAGTGCCATGAGTAGAGATTTATTGGGACTCGTGGGATTTTTATGCAGATAAAATAATGTTGTGGCAACATGATAACTTAAAATGACAGGGATGCTTAAAATAGCAAATAAAGCTACGCTGGGAGTGGGGAGTAACCAAATAAGTATAATAATTAATGCGTATAGTGCGGTGATTATTGTTTGCCCTTTTACTAAGTTAGACTCAATAGCTGTGCAAACATGGCGTTGTAAAGGAAGAAACGATACCGTGATCAGCATCAGCAAAATAGGCAGCACTAACTGTTGGAGGTTTGCTATGCTGGAGGGCGCATAACGAAATCCAAACCCGCCTAAGTAAGCTAAAAATAAGCTGAGCATCAGCGTAATCACACCGGCATAAGCAAAGTAATGCTTTCGGGAAAATGCGAATAAGACCAGACTACTCACTGCTAAAGAAAAAACAAAGCCAATTAATAATCCATAAAGTAAATTCACCATACTTTTATAGGCCAATAGTGAGTCTTGCTGCCACAGTGTTAAGGGGACGCGTAGCCCGATACCTGCATCATTATTAACGTTAAGGTACACCGTAGTTTCACTGTTAGCGGGAAGAGTTAGTTTGACTAGCAAAGACTCGCTCGCTATCACTCTTTGTGAAAGTGCATGCGTATCACCAATATGAGTTGATGTGAGTAGCTCATCCTCCATAAAATGAGCAAAGTAAACATCGTTTAATAGAGGGTTGTCTAGTGACAGTAAGGGCATTAGCGGCTGCGCTAACTGGTTTGTAATCTTAAATTGAATCCATACAGGTCGAGACTCAAGGCCTAAATTAAGTGGCTTATCATTAAGTAGCAGCCATTCTTGTAAATTACTTTGTCGTGCATCTTCTAATGAGGTAGGAGTAAACGAATAATGAATAGACTCTATTTTTTTTGAATTAAATTCACTATTTATCTCGATTGCACTTGCAGGGAAACAGGATGCATAAAACACCAAAATGAATACCAGCAAAGCGCAAAAGGGTCGCATTACTTTTTCTCTAATCCAAATAAGTGATTAAAGTTTTCACTCGTATATTTTGCCACGTCAGATGCAGGGATGCCATAAAGCTGAGCAAGGGTATCACAAACATAATGAAGTAATGCTGGCTCATTACGTCTTGATTTTGGTTTAGGTTTAACAGTGCGGGGGATTAAAAAGGGTGCATCGGTTTCAATTAATAAGCGCTCAATTGGGATGCTGGGGATCAGCTGTTGTAATTCTTTGCCACGTCGCTCATCGCACACCCAGCCAGTAATACCAATATAAAGACCTAGTTTTAAGTAACCTGCAAGCGCTTGCGCATCACCGGTAAAACAGTGCAGTACACCGCGTACAGTAAACTCATTTAAAATAGAGAGCATGTCGTCACTGGCATCGCGTTCGTGTAAGTAAACCGGCAGGTTTAGCTTTTCGGCTAATGCGAGCTGACGACGAAACACAGCACGCTGCACATCTCTTGGAGAAAAGTCGCGATTGTAATCTAGGCCGCATTCACCAATGGCAATAACCGGCGCACTTTGTGCGAGCTTAGTGAGTTGTTGCTCAAGTTCAGAGGTTGCTGTTTTTGCATCATGGGGGTGGATACCTGCGCTAGCATATTGGCCATAGCGTGCAGCAAGTGCTAATGATTCTTCACTTGAACTTATATCGCAGCCAATAATTAGCATATGTTTAACGCCAGCCTCTTTTGCTCTAGCGAGCACCTCTTGATGCTGACCATCAAATTGATGATTAGTTAAATTTACGCCAGCATCAATCAACGTGTATTGCATTACTGAGTGCGCTTTACACGAATTGAGCGGTTTTGATCTGCTTTTTTAAGTAAAAAAGAATTAAATACACCGCGACTAATAATAACGGTATCGCCTTTGTCTAATCTTAAGCTATCTGAGCCAATTTGACGCCACTGCTGATTGTTCTCTAAAGTAATAATTAGCTCACCATAGGGCGCTTTTTCAACATTAGCTATTATTGATGAAATTGCTTCTTCGCTATTTTCCGCAATGTTTTTATGCTCTAAACCAAACTCTTTTGCTTTGGTGGCCACAGGGGCTGTTGCAGCTGGAGTTTCAGCTTTTACATTTGTTTGCGCCGACTTGCTTAGCTGGCTTTGAGCTGGTTGTGTTAATGACTTTCCTGCAATGGTATTGTCATAACATAGTAAACGATTAAAGTCGTTTTCAATAAAACTACAGGCTTGTAATGCTTGCTCGTTAATAGGAGTAGCAGCTAAAGCCGGTACGCTGGCTAAAGCGAGTAAAGAAAGTAAATGCTTGTTCATATTATTCCTCAGATTCTTGTTGTGGTTTTGCGGTATAAAATTTAGCTAAAATTAAACCAAGCTCAAATAACAGCAGCATGGGCAATGCTAATAGAGTTTGTGATAGCACATCCGGTGGCGTTAAAAACATTGCCACTACAAATACGCCAACCACTATATAAGGGCGCTTTTCTTTTAAACTTTGTGTGGTAGTGGCGCCGCTCCAGCAGAGCAACATAATTGCCACAGGGATTTCAAATGCGATACCAAATGCAAAAAATAGCTTAAGTACAAAGCCTAAGTAACTACTTATATCCGGTGCAAGGGTCATCATTTGAGGACCTACACTGGTGAAAAACCCTAAGATAATGGGTAGCACCACAAAGTAACAAAAAGCTATGCCACTATAAAATAAGATGATGCTAGAAGCTAATATTGGCATCAGCATTTTCTTTTCGTGCTGATATAAACCGGGGGCTATAAATCCCCAAATTTGATGTAAAATCCAAGGAATAGCAGCAAATAAAGCAACAAACAAAGTAAGTTTAAAGGGAGCGAAAAATGGCGCGGTGACATCCGTTGCTATCATAGTAGCGGTGCTGGGTAAATGAGCGACTAAAGGAGCAGCTACAAACGTATAAATATCGTTTGCAAAGTAAACCAAGCCAATAAAAATCACTAAAATACTCAATAGCGATTTAATCAATCGGTCACGTAATTCAATTAAATGAGCAACGAACCCTGACTTTACTTCTTCAGTCATTGTTCTTTATACCCTGTATTAAATGTATGAAAAGAGAGTGCTATATTCACTTTGAGTCATCTGTTTGTTGGTTATTAGTGGCATGGCTTTGACTTTTTTTATAGCTGTGAGTAACTGATTGCGCTGCTTGTTGCAGCTCAGAAACAGAGTTTTGTAGGTCAGGGCTTAAATCTTTTAAGCCTTGTTGCTCTGCTTTTTTAAGGTTCTCATGTAATTCGTGAACACGCAGTTCTTCACTCACCTCAGCTTTTACTGAGTTGGCCATTGCTTTGGCAGTTTTAACCCAACGGCTTACTGTTCTTATAGCAACAGGTAAGCGCTCTGGTCCAAGTACTACCAAGCCGACAATAAATACCACAACAAGCTCCCACATTCCCATGTTGGCTAAACCTTGTCGTTGTCTTTGGTTTTGTCAGTTGTGTTTACATCGGCAGGTTTTGACTCTGCTGAATTTTGAATTTGTTCAGCTTTATTCTCGCTGGTTTGTTTTTCAGCGCTTTGGTCATCAGACATGGCTTTTTTAAAGCCTTTAACTGCGCCGCCTAAATCACCACCCATACCGCGTAGTTTTTTTGTACCAAATAAAAGTACGATGATTGCAAGTACAATTAATAATTGCCAAATACTAATACCACCAAACCCCATGGTTCTCTCCTGCTTTTAAGCCATAAAATAGTAAGATTAAGTGCTGATTATACGCCCAAAGCGGTAAATAGCACTTAGTTTATGCGCGGCGCCAAGCCGCTATAAAACCAATAACAGCACAGCTTAAGACAGCGCCTGCAGCCATTAAGTTGTGTTGTAAATAAAATAAAGCAGAGACAATCATCGCAGCACTGCTAAACAGTCCTAAAACCAAAGGCTTATGTGAAACCTTAGTAGCAGGGGCATAAGCGTGTGGTGCTCGCTTTAAATTTTGATAAATTAAATCGGGTAGCTCAGGCATTTTTTCTGCCCAAAACGGTAAGTTTGCATACATTTGCTTTAGCACAGACAGCGGGCCTACTTGTTGTTTAACCCAGTCTTCTAAAAATGGTTTTGCTGTTTTCCATAAATCTAGTTGAGGGTATAACTGGCGGCCAAGGCCTTCAACATACAGCAAGGTTTTTTGTAATAAGACGAGTTGCGGTTGAACCTGCATATTAAAACGACGTGCGGTATTAAATAAGTTAACTAGCACATGGCCAAATGATATTTCAGCCAGTGGCTTATTAAAAATAGGTTCGCACACGGTGCGTATAGCAAACTCAAATTCTTCAATGCTGGTATCGGGTGGCACCCAGCCTGAATCTACGTGAAGCTGTGCTACTTGGCGGTAGTCGCGGTTAAAAAAGGCAATAAAGTTTTCTGCTAGGTAGCGTTTATCTTCTTTGTTAAGTGTGCCGACTATACCGCAATCAATACCTATGTATTTAGGGTTGTGCGGGTGTTCGCGGGAGACAAAAATATTACCTGGATGCATGTCAGCATGAAAAAAACTGTCGCGAAATACTTGAGTAAAAAACACTTCTACTCCGCGCTCTGCTAATAACTTCATATTAGTGTTTTGTGCCATCAGTGCCTCAGTATCTGACACTGGGATACCGTAAATACGCTCCATAACCAGTACATTACTGCGGCTATAGTCGCTGTATACAGTAGGGATATAAAGTGATTCTGAGCCTTCAAAGTTACGCTTTAATTGAATGCCATTAGCACCCTCACGCATTAAGTCGAGTTCATCGAGCAATGTTTTTTTATACTCTTTAACCACTTCTACAGGGCGTAAGCGTCTTGCTTCGTTAATTAACTTACCAATCACCTTAGCTAATTTTTCCATTAAGGCTAAGTCGGCATTTATTTGCTGTTCAATATGAGGACGAATAACTTTAATAACGACATCTTGCGAATCGCCCTGCGCGTCAATAAGGGTGGCCGTATGCACTTGAGCAATTGATGCCGATGCCAGAGGTGTTTGTGAGAATTCGCTAAATAACTCGCTAATATTATCTATTTCTAATGCTTTTTCGATGATTTCCTGTGCCAGCTCACCTTCAAACGGCTCTACCTGATCTTGTAAAAAGGCTAATTCTAAGGCGATGTCATGAGGCAGTAAGTCGCGTCGAGTTGAGAGCATTTGGCCAAACTTTATCCACACAGGGCCAAGTTGTTGCAGTGCTAAGCGAAGTCTTAAGCCAGGAGGTTTATCTTTGTGTTGATTGCGTAACCAAAACAAGCTGCCACGAGCGATTTTAGCAAACCAAGGTACTTTATGTTTAGGTACAAGCTCATCAAGTCCGTAGCTAAGCAGAGTTTTAGTTATGTAATACAGTCGGGCAGTTGACACAAAAAATCCTTAGTGCGTTAAAGGGCTTTAATTAGGGCATTAATACGTTGCTCAATGGCGGCAACTTGGCCTTTTAGTGCTCTATTTTGTTGTTTAAATTGCTCAAGCTCTAATGGGTGAATGGTGATTGCCAGTTCGTCTTGGCACACACTAATAAAAGTGCTGTCGAGCTGCGATTTTGCTTTTTTACCTTGCTGCTTAAATGATTTCAAGTACAAATAAAGCTGTTGTGCAGGCGCGTCGCCTATATGCTTTGCTAGTTGCTCTGGCCAATCAATATCTACACTTGAAAAAGCTGAACTATAGCTTTGAGCTATGTTTAAATCACCTTGTAAATCAAGCTTGTCTTGGCGAATAAGCTGAGTAAGCATGGCTGGATTTTTAAGTGTAAGCAAGGTATTAATATTGGCACTGATCATACAGTCAGCGCTTGCAACGTCTACTGCTGTGTAAAGATGTAGCTGCTGATTGGCATAGGTAATGGCTATTTTTTGTTGCCAGTCTCTAACCTCAACTAATAAGCGCTGATGTTCTACCGTTTTTAGTTTATCGAGTATGCTCGGGTCGAGTTTAAGCGCTTGATTTAATACTTGCTCAATCAGCGAAAGTACAAAGCTTGGTAGCATAAAAAAACTGCCTGCCGCTGATTGTTCTTTATTGTGTTCTTCAAGCGCCATAAATTACTAACCTTAGTATTTAAATCCACGATGAAGGGCAACAATACCACCGGTTAGGTTTTGATAAGTCGCTTGCTCAAACCCTGCTTCGACCATCATTCCTTTAAGTGTTTCTTGATCTGGGTGCATACGAATTGACTCAGCTAAGTATTGGTACGATTCACTGTCGTTAGCTACCAGTTTGCCCATAGTAGGTAAGATGTTGAAAGAGTAAAAATCATACGCCTTGCTAAGAAGCTCTTGCTCTGGTTTTGAAAACTCAAGAATCAGTAAACGACCACCTGGCTTTAAAATACGGTACATAGAGCGCAGCGCTTTGTTTTGGTCGGTTACATTACGCAGACCAAAGGCAATCGTAATTAAATCAAAACTATTATCAGGAAATGGCAACGCTTCAGCATTCATTTGCACGTAATCAATGTTACCGACAAGGCCTAAGTTATGCAGTTTTTCACGGCCTACCTTTAGCATTGAAGAGTTTATATCACCTAGAACAACCTGACCTGTATCGCCAACAAGTTGGCTAAACTTTGCGGTTAAATCGCCAGTACCACCGGCTAAGTCTAATACATGATGACCTTTACGAATGCCTGAACTAGCAATTGTTTGGCGTTTCCATAAACGATGAATACCAAAAGACATGAGATCATTCATAACATCGTACTTTGTCGCAACAGAATGAAATACATCAGCAACCATAGAAGCTTTTTCGGTTTCGGCAACAGTTTTATAGCCAAAATGCGTGGTCTTTTCAGGGTTCTCGTTCATGATTAATCTCTATCGTGGTAATAAAGACTAGTGTACTTGATTGTGCACCAAGGGTGCAATTTGAATATGATTTATCAGCTAATTTATTGTGTAAACAGTGTACTGAGCTATTGAGATGCGCGTGATTTAAACGCCGCGTTTGAGGCACTTTTAACCAGCTGGTTAAAGTCGCCTTGTTGTTGCTCTGTAATCCCTAGAGAGAGAGAAATTGGAGGTAGTTTTAAATCGCTTTTTGAACTGATAAAACGTAGCTTTTCAACCCCAGCTATTACCTTTTGTGCAATCAGCTTAGCTGTTTCTGGCTCAATGTTAGCAAGTAGAACGATAAATTGGTCTTTTGCAGAGCGCCCAGCTAAGCCACTTTGCGAAACATACTTCTGCACTTGCTTAGCTACTTTATTTAAAATCACTTCGCCAATTGCATCGCCAAAATTATCAATAAAATGCTCTAAATTATCAATTTGAATAGCAATTGCTGAGATTGACTTGTCTTGTTTTAACCATAACTGTGTTTGTTTAGTTAAATAGTGGCGTTTGTATAAGCCTGTTTGTGGGTCAATCACATGTTGTTTGCGCAAGGTATTGAGTTGTTTTTTAGTTGCTTCGTGTAACTTTTTTGCCTGACTTAGTTCTTGTTTAAATTGGGCTTGTTGCGAGAGCAGTAACTGCGTTTGCTCATTAAGCCTTTCTAAGGCGATGCGGCTGTTAGCAATATTATTTTCATCTAAAGAATGCAAGCAGTCATTAACATGACCTGCAAAATCGTTAAGTTTTTTTTCGGTTTGCTGTGCATTTTGAGACAGTGAATTGATCACACCATTGACGTTTTCAATCATTGCTACTTCGGTTTTATGACCTTGATTTAAATATTCAAAATAGAGTTGCTCAATAAATAGCTCATCAATATTTTGATGGGCATCTATAGCATCATCAATAGCATTATTAAGCGCAAAATGGATTTTACTAATGTATGTATACACAACTTGAAAATTTAAGGGGGTAGGAGGCAAAACATGATGTTCTAAAAACATACATACTTTTGTCATTTTTTCTTGTGCTATAGCCATGGAGTCATGGAACATCATTTGCAAATACCAACCAAATACGCATAAATGCTGATTTATAAAACTCGTCCAATGAGGCAATTTGCTTCCAAGCACAGATACAATAATCATTATATCCGTTATTTAAAAGTAAAATGAGTCGTAGTTGGCTAAAATGACGCTATAATTTCAATAACCGTTGCTTTTTTGAGCAATTACTCTAATTTTTAAGTATTAACTCAAGTTAATAAAATGACTGCTGGCGTATATTTTTCGCAGTTGGTCGTATATCTATTTGCTATTTATTCAGCCTAAGATAGGTTTACCACATCTGTAACGTCATTAAGCTCAATAACTATGAATTTATCTCTTTCAAAAAAAATGCGCCTTTCCTTATTAAGTGTCACCTTAATGTGCTCATTAAGCGCGTGTCAGCTCACTACAATTAATGCCGATCAGCAATTTACGCAAACCGCTGAAAATATTGTACAACACCGCCAAAATGTAAGCCCATATAGTAATCCTGAGGGAGTTGATGGCTATTTATTACCTAACTTATCGGCTGACTTTTTAGCGCAGCAGTATCAAAAAAACACCCAGTTATTGGCTGATTTAGATGCAATAGATATGAGCAAGCTGAGTGACGAGAATCAAATTAACTACAGTATTATTCGAGCGCAAGTGCAAAATAGTGTTGATGAATATGTATTTAACGCACACTACATGCCTTTAACGTCAGAGTATGGCTTTCATTCAAGCCTATCGTTTATTGTTAATAGCTCGGATTATAAAACTGCACAAGATTATCAAAACTACCTAAAGCGATTACAGCAAGTGCCGCGCTTTTTTGAACAAAATATAGGCTGGATGCGTAAAGGGTTAGAAGTTGGTTTAACTCAACCCAAAGCGGTATTAATTGGCTATCAAGATTCTATTACTGCCTACATTGTTGATGATGTAAAACAATCTGAATTTTATAAGCCATTTTTAAACAATACCGCTGGCTTAAGTGATAGTGAATTTGCAGCGTTACAACAACAAGCTAAAGCCATTATTAGTGGCCAAGTTATTAATGCCTATAAAGGTTACTTAACTTTTTTTAATACCGAATATTTACCAGGCGCACGCAGCGATATTGGCATTTCGTCTACTCCCAATGGCGAAGCCTTTTATGCAAATCGTGCTAAGTATTACACCACGACACAAATGACCCCAAAAGAAATCCATGAGCTGGGTTTAGCGGAGGTGGCACGTATTCGCAGTGAGATGGAAGCGGTCATTAAAGAGGTGGGCTTTAAAGGCACGTTTGCAGAATTTATCCACTTTTTACGTACCGATCCGCAATTTTACGCCACAACGCCTGAGCAATTATTAAAAGAGGCCGCGTACATTGCCAAAAAAATGGATGCACAGTTACCTAAATTATTTCATACCTTACCACGTAAACCTTATGGCGTAGCGCCGGTGCCTGCCAATATTGCCCCTAAGTATACTACTGGGCGCTATTCAGGTTCGAGCCGTGACGATCAAGCCGGTTTTTATTGGGTGAATACTTACGCTTTAGATAAACGACCACTCTATGCTTTAGAGGCATTAACACTGCACGAAGCTGTCCCGGGCCATCATTTACAAATATCACTCAATGCAGAACTTGAAAGCCTACCTAGCTATCGCCGAGATGCCTATTTATCAGCGTTTGGTGAGGGCTGGGGGTTGTATTCAGAGTACTTAGGGGTTGAGGCGGGCTTTTATCAAGACCCGTACAGTAACTTTGGTCGTTTAACCTACGAAATGTGGCGTGCTGCACGTTTAGTGGTTGATACGGGAATGCACATGTATGGCTGGAGCCGAGAACGTGCGATGAACTTTATGGCCGATAATACAGCGCTTTCATTACACAATGTAAAAACAGAAACCGACCGTTATATTTCGTGGCCAGCTCAAGCGCTGTCTTACAAAATTGGTGAGTTAACAATTAAACGCTTGCGCGCAGAGGCTGAGCAAGCATTAGGTCAGCAGTTTGATATTCGTGAGTTCCATCATCAAATTTTGCGTCACGGTTCGGTACCTTTGTCGGTGCTTGAGCAGCAAATACGCTTGTATATACAAACGGAGTTAGCAAAAACAGATAGCTAAAAGCGCATTATTTTGAAACTATAAAAGTGTGGTGTTATTTGATGGCATCACGCTTTTTTTAGCATTTAAGGATAAGCTATGAGCCAATTTATAATGTTCAGTATCGATGTGTTTGCCAGCCTATTTATTGTTGCATTGGGATTGCTGGTTATATTAATTGCTATTTTTTATATTCGAGATGTTACGCAAACAAAGCATGCTATTAGGCGTAATTATCCTGTGATTGGACGTTTTCGTTATTTCTTTGAGCGCCAAGGTGAGTTTTTCAGACAGTATTTTTTTGCCCTCGATCGTGAAGAAATGCCCTTTAATCGTGCCGAGCGTAGTTGGGTCTACCGCGCGGCTAAAGATGTTGATCACACGGCCGCTTTTGGTTCAACTCAAAGTTTAGAGGCCACAGGCACAGTTATGTTTATGAACTGTGCATTTCCCACCTTAGATGAAGAAGCCTTAGCGCCGAGCAACGTAACTCTTGGCCCTTACTGTAAATTTCCTTACACCACAAATTCGCTATTTAATATATCGGGCATGAGCTTTGGTGCGCTATCAAGCCCTGCTGTGCGTGCACTATCCAAGGGGGCAAAATTAGCAGGATGTTGGATGAACACAGGAGAAGGCGGCCTTAGCCCATATCACTTAGAAGGAGGTGCCGATATTGTATTTCAAATTGGCACCGCAAAATACGGTGTACGCGATGAGCAGGGAAGTTTAAGTACAGAAAAGCTAAAAGCCGTTGCTGCACACCCAACGGTTAAAATGTTTGAACTGAAAATGAGCCAAGGTGCTAAGCCAGGCAAAGGCGGCATGTTACCTGGGCGAAAAGTGAATGCTGAAATTGCCAAAATAAGAGGCATACCCGAAGGGCAGGATTCTATTAGCCCAAATGGGCACCCAGAAATAAAAAATCCAAACGATATTCTAGACATGCTCACCACCATCAGAACTGCAACGGGTAAACCAACAGGCTTTAAAGCAGTTATTGGTGAACATACTTGGTTAGAAAGTTTATTTGCTGAGATAAATCATCGTGGCATTGAGTCTGCACCCGACTTTATAACTATTGATAGTGCTGATGGGGGCACAGGCGCAGCACCACAGTCTTTATTAGATTCTGTGGGGTTACCGCTTAAAGAAAGCCTCCCACTAGTTATACAGCTATTAAAGAAGCATGGTCTTAGAGAGCGAGTTAAAATTATTGTTTCGGGTAAATTAATTGTGCCTTCCAAGGTCGCATGGGCATTAGCACTAGGAGCCGACTTTGTGGTTTCTGCGCGAGGGCATATGTTTGCACTAGGCTGCATTCAGGCGATGCAATGTAATAAAGATACTTGCCCAACTGGAATTACTACGCATAATGAACGTTTGCAACGTGGTTTAAATGTTGAAGATAAAGCGCAGCGGGTCGCAAATTATAATAAATATATTCATTACGGTGCAGGGCTTATTGCACATTCTTGTGGTGTTACCAGTGCTCGCGAATTAAAACGCAAACATGTGCGTATTGTGCAAGAAAGCGGCCTTTCTGAGCCGCTAGATAAAATGTACGAGCATTATCATTAAATACTTGCTTGTTAGTTATCGATGATGAAGTGTATTGCTCGCTTGAATGCCGGTGATTTTTAATCGCTCTAATTCGCAGCTAAACAAAAACTCTAGTGCTTCTAGGTGGCGACGCACTTCAGCAATATTTTTGCCAACTGCATATAAGCCATGACCGCGAATTAATACACCAAATTTAATCGGTGAGTGCAAATGGTGATCGCTGACTAATAAGCTTAAACGGTCAATATCTTGGTCGTTATCAAAAATAGGAATGCTTAAGGTTTCTAAATGTGAGGTAAAACCACTGAGCGCTTTTTGCATTTCGTAACCGCTTAAATCAAGCTGATGAGCTTGCGTTACTTGTGAAAGCACCGTTGCTGCAACAGATTGAGTATGCAATACACATTGCGCCTCAGGAATTAACTGATACAAACTTAAATGTAATTTCGCTTCGCTTGATAACACCTGAGGAGTATTTAAGTTTTGGTGGTCTAACTGTAAAAAATGCTCATGGGTAAGTTGGGCCTTATCGCAGCCATTAGTCGTTATAACGAAGCCATTTTGGGTGCGAGCTGATAAATTTCCACCCGAGGCAGGAACCCAACCTTGTTGGCTAATCCATTTTGCGGCTTCTATAAGGTTTGAAATAGCGGTATGGTTGTCTTGCATATTTTCCTCACAAATAACAATTAAAGTACAGTTTAGACGGCTAAACTTCCGTTTTAATCATAGCATTGCTCTGTACACAAAACCATCATCAGGAGACTTCGTGTTTGACAGTAAACTCCCCAATTTAGGTATTAGTATATTTAGCCAAATGAGTGGCTTGGCTAATAAGTTTTCGGCAATTAATCTTTCGCAAGGTTTTCCTGAATTTGATACCCCTGAGTATTTAAAAGCGCAGTTAAGTCAGTACGTAGCCCAAGGAGCTAATCAATACTCGCCTTCCAGCGGTGTACCTAAACTGCAGCAGCAAATTGCAGCATTAGTTCAGCGAAAATACAAAGCGCAAATTGATGGCACAAGCCAAGTAACTGTAACCTCAGGGGCAACCGAAGCATTATTTGTGGCTATTCAAACTATTGTGCGCGAGGGTGATGACGTTATTGTATTTGATCCTGCTTACGACTCATATCAACCAGCCATTGAACTGGCTGGCGGCAAGTCAGTGCACGTTGCGCTAGCCGCGCCAGATTACGCTATAAACTGGCAAACAGTAAATCAAGCAATTACAGCAAATACTCGCGCAATTATTATTAACACGCCGCATAACCCCAGTGGCAAAGTGTTAAAACAGCAAGATATCAACGAACTAAAAAAACTAGTGAGTGCTCACAATTTATATGTAATCAGCGATGAGGTTTATGAGCATATAACGTTTGATCAACAACCACATTTAAGCGCACTCGGTGACGAGGAACTACTGGCAAAAAGCTTTGTTATTTCAAGTTTTGGTAAAACCTTTCATAGCACCGGTTGGAAGATGGGTTACTGTATCGCACCCACTGATTTAAGCGAAGAATTTCGAAAAATTCATCAGTATGTTACTTTTTCAAGTTTTACGCCTGCGCAGCATGCATTAGCAGATATGTTAGAGCAACACGCTGAACATATTGACCAGCTAAGTGATTTTTATCAACATAAGCGCGATGTGCTCAGTAATGCTCTACAAGATAGTCGCTTTAGTATTTTACCAAGTGAGGGTACCTACTTCTTACTGCTTGATTACAGTGATGTATCCGATTTAAATGACGTAGAATTTTGTCAGTGGTTGGTAGAGCAAGCTGGGGTGGCAGCCATTCCGCTAAGTGTATTTTATCAACAGCCAAATAACGATAAAGTTATTCGTTTATGTTTTGCTAAAAACGATCAAACCTTAATAGAGGCGGCGCAGATTTTATGTCAACTTTAACTTTAGCATTATTACAAAGCTCATTACATTGGCTCGATAAAAAAGCCAATTTAGCTATGTTTGAACAACAACTTGCCAACATCACCAATCAACCAGATTTAATTGTATTGCCCGAAACCTTTGCCACTGGATTTGCGGTTAACCTTGATTGTGGTGAGGCTGAAAATGGCTCAGTACTGAGTTGGCTTAAAACACAAGCTAAACAACATAGTGCGGTTTGTGCGGGCTCGGTATTGGTAACTCAAGGAGACAAAAAGGCCAACCGGTTTTATTGGGTAAAACCAAGTGGTGAGGTACGTTATTACGATAAGCGCCACTTATTTTGTTTGGGTAACGAGGGCGAATTTGTAGTAGCAGGACAAACCCGTGAAGTGTTTGAGCTCAATGGGTTTAAAATTTTACCGCAAGTTTGCTACGATTTACGCTTTCCGGTGTTTCAGCGCAATAACAATGACTACGACGTGATGATAAATATTGCTAACTGGCCAGCTGCAAGGCGTAATGTGTGGGATACCTTATTAATGGCGCGAGCAATGGAAAACCTGTGCTACGTGGTTGGCGTAAATCGGGTTGGCGAAGATGGCAATGGTATTGACCACAGTGGTGGAACCGCAGTGTATGACTTTAAAGGTGAGCCACTGATTAAAGCGCATGATGACCAGCAAGCATTATTAACAATCACGTTAAATAAAGCGCCGCTCAATGAGTTTAGAGCTAAATTTCCGGCACATTTAGATGCAGATGCTTTTGCATTGGTATAAATTAGCGCCCAGCCGATAAAGTGCTAAAATAACCGCTGATATTTTTATTGGCGGCTTTATGAATACAACCCTTATTACACCTGTAATTTTAGCTGGCGGCATTGGTACACGGCTTTGGCCGCTATCGCGCCAAGCAATGCCAAAGCAGTTTTTATTTTTGCTTGATGATAATAACCAGCAGTCGTTATTACAAAGCACATTATCACGGGTTGCAACTGATGGCTTTAATCCCGCTATTTTGGTCTGTAATGAACAGCATCGATTTATTGCAGCAGAGCAGGCAGCATTTGCAAAACCCTATGCCATAGTACTTGAGCCAGAAGGCAAAAATACCGCACCAGCCATCGCCCTTGCCGCGCACTATGCTTTAAAAAATAATATTACGGGCCCTTTGTTGGTGATGCCTGCCGATCATCATATTGCAGATTTTACCGCGTTAACGGCTCAGTTATCTGATGCGATTAAACTTGCTGAGCAAGGTAAATTAGTTACATTTTCAATCACACCAACAGAGCCACACACAGGTTATGGTTATATAAAACAGGGCGCAGCCATTAAAGATACCTGTTGCTTTGAAGTTGACCAGTTTAAAGAAAAACCTGATTTAGCAGCAGCATTAACTTATTTAGCTGAGGGCGGTTATAGTTGGAACAGTGGTATGTTCTTATTTACTCCCGCTGCTTATCTGCAAGAGCTTGAGCGCTTTGCCCCCAAAATTGCTAAAAGTGTTGCCAGTGCTACTGATTTTAAACAAGACTTAGCGTTTACCAGAGCAAATGCCCATGCACTTGAATCTTGCCCAAGTGACTCAATTGACTACGCTATTTTAGAGCGCAGCAATAATGTAGTGGTAATGCCTGTGGCGTTAAAGTGGAGCGATGTGGGCAGTTTTTCTGCACTGGCTGCGCTTGCAGAAAAAGATTCGCAGGGCAATAGTCAAAATCAGCAACATATTGCACAAAACAGTATTAATAACCTAGTTATTAGCGAAGATGGACACACAATTGCCACTTTAGGTGTGAGCGATTTAGCGATTGTTCATACTCATGATGCTACCTTGGTTGCAAAGCAAGATTCGCTTGAAGGCTTGCCTTTAATACTTAAACAATTGGCAATTACGCAAAATGACAAACTGGCACATCATCAGGTGGTTTACCGCCCTTGGGGACATTATCGTACGCTAGTAGAAAGTATCGGCTTTAAAGTTAAAAAAATTACCGTAAAAAGTGGTGCAAAACTCTCAACCCAGCGTCATCAGCATCGTGCTGAGCATTGGGTGGTCGTATCAGGCACTGCAGATATATGTATTGACCAACAAAGCTTAACACTGACCCATGACCAATCTTGTTATATTGGTGCAAAGCAACTGCACAGCTTAGCGAATAATCAGCCCGAGCCGTTAATTGTTATTGAAGTGCAAACGGGTGCCACATTGGATGAAAGTGACATAGAGCGATTTGAAGATATATACGGTAGAAAATAACAGTATAAATAGTGAATATGCTTGATCATTTGTTACGGTCGTAAAACTTGGTAGCCCGAAGCCCGTAACCGTATTACCCTAGCCCTTGGCGTACATACTTTAAATATGCTTCTAAACTGTGTTGCCACAGTGTGCTGGCTTCATTTAACGAGTTATTTAATGGTTTTTTATCTAGTAAGCGTCGCTCAATTTTTTTAAGAGCCAGTCCATAGCTATTAAAGCCAAGTTGCATTGCGGTGCTGGCTTGGCGGTGTAAGAGCTTTATACACTGCTCTGGGTCTTGCTCTAATAAGGTTTGGCAGCGGCTCAGTTTGTTACGCGCAGAGAGGATAAACTCATTATAAATAGAAGATACTTCATCAATACTAAAAGAGCTTGTCAGGGTTTCTGTGGCTGTTTCATCGTATAACGTATCAACCAGCTCTACAGCAATGTTAGCTGTTTGTGTTGACTGTGAATCACTCAATGCTTGGCGCAGTTTTTCTTGTTTTAATGGCTTGCCAACAATGTCTTTAATGCCCAGCGCTAAGTATTCTTTGATTTCATCAGGGCTCAAACTGGCAGTAAAGGCCAGCACCGGGGTGCGCTGATTTTTATGCTCTACCCGTTTGAGTGTTTTTAGCACTTGCTGCCCGGTTAAATCGGGTAAGTTCATATCAAGTAGCACCACATCAAAGTGGTATTTTTTCATCAACTCAATTGCACTTTTACCATCTTTAGCGAGCTTAATTTTATGCTCGTCGTCAGCCATAAATTCAACGGCAATTTTTTGGTTCAAATCTAAATCTTCAACAAGTAACACATCAAGTCCGGTTAAATAGTCCTTACTTTGATGGCGCTGCTCTACAAGGCTAAGCTCACCTATGGCTAGCGTCATGTTAAAGCTAAATACGCTACCCACTCCCAGCTCACTGGTAATTTCTAGCTGGCTATTAATTTTATCGAGTAAGCGACTGGTTATAGCTAGCCCAAGCCCTGTTCCGCCTTTTTCCTTACCGGCACTGCTTTGAATGTAGGGCTCAGTTAAGTAGTCAATTTCATCTTTTTCAATACCTGGGCCTGAATCGAGTACACTTACTTTAAGGGTATGATCGAGCTGAGTTTCATTAATTAAATCTATTTGCACTTTTACTGTACCGGTGTCGGTAAATTTAATTGCATTACCCACAAGATTAATAATGATTTGTCTGAGCTTTTGTTGATCGCAGTAATAACAGGCTTTATCGGGGATGTTACAGGCAAGCTCAAATTTAAGCTGTTTTTGTTCGGCCAAAGGGCTTAACAGCAGGCATAAGTTTTGTAGCCAAGTTTTGAACTCTATATCCTCTTCGTACAAGGCTTCGTCATGCTGATCTAAGCTTGCGTATTCCAGCACTTTATCTACGAGTAAGTTGAGTGACTCTGCTGAGTTAATAATGGCTTCGCAATAAGCTTTATTGCGGCTGTCGCTAGTTTGGTTTAACACCAGTTGTGCGCTGCCTAAAATGCCGTTTAATGGGGTGCGTATTTCATGGCTTATAGTGGATAAAAAGAGCCCGCGAATCTCTAAGTCCTTGTGTGCTTTTTCGGTGAGTTTATTAAGTCGTAATTCCCTGCGCTCATTGCACAATAGCGCCATGCCAGCAGCATAAAACATAGGGGCAATCACACTGTTTAAAAATAATAATGAGTTAAACCATGGGTTTAATATGGCATCTTGTTGTGCAACGCGATCCATAAAGATAGTTCGAGTGATAAAACTCGCTGCAACCAGGGTTAAAATAATAATGTAAACAATGCTGGCGTTAGGATAAGGCTTTCGCGCATATTTTATAAAAATAAATAATAAAAAAGCGGCTTCTACAATATGCTGCAGGTCAGAAATATAAACCCGTGAGCGCATGGATGGCTGAAAAAAAGTGAAATAAATAAGCAATAAAGCACTAAGTGCGGTAAATAGGCAAACAAATTTAAAGCCCCGACCACGATAGTTTAAAAATTGACTCAGTGATAAGCAGTGCACAATTGACGCTAAAAACATCATGCTATTAGCAAAGGTAATGGCAAGCTGATCAGGGATTTTACCTATGAGCGCAAAGCCCACAATGGCGGCTAATAGTAGTAAAGGGTAGGAGATATAAAGTAATGTGCCGGGAACATGCTTATTGGTACGCCAGGTTAAAAAATTTAGTAACGTCATCACTGTCATAACAGCGATACTGGCAAAATAAAGCGTAAATGAGTCGAGCATTAAGACCCCAACAGCGATTTTTAAAGAAGATATAAAAACAGGCACCTAAAGTGCCTGTATTGAATTTATTAAAATAAGCCTTAACGAATTTCGTCAGGAATATTTTGTTGTGCCCAAGAGAGTAGTTCAATACGGTTACGACATTTGGTTTTTCTAAATGCGCTGTATAAATGGGTTTTAACCGTGTGCGGGCTAATGCTTAACTCTTCAGCAATTTCTTTATTTTTTGAACCGTTACTCATTAACGAGATAATTGCTTTTTCACGTTTAGTGAGTTTTATTGGTTCAATATCACCATCAGTTAGCTTATGTAATGCGTCTTTATTAAATTGCAGCATGCGGTTAAGCGCATTACACATAATATCACGACGATACCAAAGCTGATCTTCAAGTAATAAACGAATCCCTTTCATGAGTACATCGGCATTATCGGTGGTGTAAAATACACCGCGAATACCACTGAGTAATGCACGATTAGCAAGCTCTGGATTTTCATCTAAATTAAACAACACAATATCGCATTTGATGCGTAAATTAACGAGTTGCTCTTTTAGCTTAGTCCATGCGTCTTTACTTGATGTTTCAATGAACAATAAGCGAGTACCTACCGGAACATCTAAAATATTTGTACCCGTAGTTACGTCAAGACCCTGTGTTTTTAACAAAGGCTCTAAAACGTTGATACCAATAGTGTTAATTGGTTCTTCGTCTAACAACAAAAAGGCTGAACTGCTCATGTTTTTTTACTCTTTTATAAAGCTGGCTAATTAATCTTACCACGATCCCTGCACACCTTTTGTATTAGGCAATAACAATTTCACTGGAGAAAAGGTGCGATTTCCGATTATTTAAACATAAAATGTTGCAAATAAGTAATTGTTTTTTTGGTATATAAGAAAAACGCCGTATTTTTAATGTATTTTTTAAGATACAGGATTTAATGAGTCACTATAGAGTAACTTTTTTAGTATTTTGATACGGAGGCCAGCCCATTTCTTTACCCGCCAGCATGTGTAAATGAATATGGTAAACGGTTTGTCCGCCGTGTTCATTGCAGTTCATCACCACGCGGTAGCCGTCATCGCTAAAATTAAATTGTTTGGCGAGTTTAGCCGCTACCACATATAAATGACCAACAAGGTGTGAGTTTTCCTCAGTGACATCGTTAATCGTGGCAATGGCTTGTTTAGGAATGATCAACGCATGAAAAGGTGCTTGAGGATTAATATCTTTAAATGCAAGCGAGTGGTCGTCTTCGTAAATAATGTCAGCAGGAATTTCACGATTAATAATTTTAGTAAAAATAGTCTCTTGACTCATAATGATGACTCTAATTTGTTCGATTAATATGTATGTCACTAATGACAAATTTTGCCAGCAGTGTCAAACTGAAATCAACTAAAGGAGTAATTATGCGTAAATCAATATTATTAAGCAGTGTAGCGGCGCTCTTGGTGAGTGCATCGAGTTTGGCAGAAAACATTCACTTTCCTGAGGAGTTTGTTCCTTTACAAGTGGGTGAACGAATCATTGAAAGTTCGATTTTTAGTCGTGTTGATGATGTTGAATTAGCACCGGGCACTTATCAGTTAAAGCTTAAATACACAGATTTATATGATTTAGGCTATGACGATCACGAAGTGATTGAGTCGGAGCCTTTTTGGGTGAATGTAACCGTTGAAGCAGGTAAAGATTACACCTTAGTATTTAATCGTGCTGAAAATGCGGTGGCAGCTAAAGTATTTGCTGAGGCACCGCAAGTCAGCTTAAAAGCAAAAGGTAGTACCTTAGCTGAGCCGTTAAATGTGATTGCTGAGCGACAACTACAAAGCGCACAGTTTAATCAGCAGGCCTCAGAAACCCCTGCTGGCCCACAAAAACCTAGTCGTCCAATTAAACCGATTGCGCCAATTAATGGCAAAGGCATGCCAAGCGCTGCACATATGCTCGACTTTTGGTGGCAACAAGCAACGCTCGCTGAGCGACAGGCATTTTTAGATAAAGTAACAAAATAACTAAGCATTAAAAAAGGGCCAAATTGGCCCTTTTTAGTTTATTGGTAACGCTATTTGTTATTTAAATAATGCGTCAATAGTACCTTGTGCCAGTGGGTGATAACCCGGACGCGCTTTTAAGTATACGCTTTGTGCCCAGTCTTTTTTACCATTGGTAATAAGCGCTTTATAAAGCGGCACGATAAGCTTACGACGACCAATACCCGATAAATGCTTATCAAGCGCAGGGTAAATCGGTTGGTAACCATTACCTACTGCTAGCATATACCATGCAAACGCACGTTCTGCGTTGGTTGATTGGGTTAAGTTAAACTCGCCGTCTAATTCAGTCATTTTTTCAATGCTTAAATCGCGCGGTAAGTTGTTTAAAAAGTGTAGCCACTCATGCACAGTCCAATTTGCAGTTGGTAATTGTGCGGCAGTTGTATCCCCTTTTAACCATGCTGTAGAAGCTGTATCTACTTTATCGAATGCGTCTGAGGTTGGATTAGGTGCATCACTTGGTAAACCAGGCTGAAAAATCCACTCGTTCACTTTATCCATGCTCACTACACCAGGGTACTTTTCAATTAAGTTAGCTTTGATGTACGTAACAAATTGCGCGGTGGTTAGCGATTTAAATGCAAACTCATTAAAGTAGGTTTTAACAAAGTCATCAAACTTATCACGGCCGTATTTTTCTTCTAGGTAGATTAAAAATAGCTGACCTTTTGTGTAAGGCACTGAGCTAAACGCATCATCTGGGTCGCGACCATTAAGCTTTAAGTTAAGGCGCGTGTCTGGTGCATCAATGGTTTTAAGTTGCGCACGTAGGCCTGCTGCATCAAGTGCTTGTTCCATAACAGCACGGTCTCGACCAAATACTTCTTCCATAATGCGGTTTTCAACGTAAGAGGTAAATCCTTCGTTTAACCATAAATCTTCCCATGTGGCGTTAGTCACTAAGTTACCAGACCAAGAGTGTGCAAGCTCATGCGCAATCAGGTTAACGAGGCTTTTATCGCCGGCAACAACGGTTGGGGTGATAAATGATAAACGTGGGTTTTCCATGCCGCCAAACGGAAAGCTAGGTGGTAGCATAAGTAAGTCATAACGACCCCATGCATAGTCGCCGTACATGGCATTGGTTTTGTCGATCATCGCTTGGGTGTCATCAAACTCAGCAACTGAGGCATCTAAAATAGTCGGCTCTGCAAAAATACCGGTTTGCTTAGACATCGCTTTAAATTCTAGGTTACCCGCACCAATGGCAATTAAGTAAGGTGAAATTGCTTGCGGCATAGTGAACTGATAATCACCATCTTTATAAAGGGCATCTTTATTATCGGCGCTCATTACCGCACGAATATCTTCAGGGGTATGAATACGTGCAGAATAAGTCACGCGCATTGCTGGGGTGTCTTGCACTGGTATCCAACTACGTGCATGAATCGCTTGCGATTGGCTATACATAAACGGGTGCGTTTTGCTGGCTGTTTGCTCTGGCGTTAACCACTGTAAGCCCGACGCTTCTGGGCGACTGTTGTAGTAAATACGGACTTTTTCAGCTTGGTTTTTAAAAGTAATCGTTAGTTTTGAGCCTTTAACATCGTCGCGGTTAGCAAGGTTAAAACTAGCTTTGTGCCAATTGCCATTTGCTGTTTGATACATGACTTTATCAATATCAAGGTCACGGGTATCAAGTACTAGCTTTTTGCTACTGGCGTTTTGCCACTGCAGCGTATGCTCAACAAAACCTTCTAATTGCTTGTCGGCAAAGTCGATGTCTAAATCAAGGTTTAAATGCGTGGTGATAACATCATCAAGGTTGGCATAGGAATTTTGATCAATAGCGCTGGCCATTGCTTGCGAGCACATACCTGCCATAGCGAGGCTTAAAAAAAGAGGTGTGATTTTCATAATTACCTTGAGTACAAATAAAAAAAGTGCTGGTTTTATATCATGATTGCTGCAGTGGGTTGAACAATTTTTACAAGCAGATGCGCAATTTGCGACGATGAGTTAAACTAGAGCGATTAATTATTGCTACCTTCAGAGGGCTTTGTGCCGCACTCATTACAACCCCTACATACATTTGCATTAAGTAGCCAATGCCAAAATTTCGTTGAAATTACCGACTCAGCGCAGCTTAAAAGCCAGTGCTTTAAAGTCCCTTTTTGCTTGTTGGGTGAGGGCAGTAATACTATTTTTTTAAATGACTATGCAGGCACGGTCATTAAAATGGCAACCCAAGGCATTACTATCACTGAGCGCTCGCATGACTTTTTAGTCAGTGTAGCGGGCGGTGAAAATTGGCATCAATTAGTGACCTACTTGCTGGAGCAAGGTATTGCAGGGTTTGAAAACCTAGCGCTCATACCCGGTACTGTCGGCGCTGCACCAGTGCAAAATATTGGTGCCTATGGCGTAGAAATAGCACAGTTTATAGAAGCTGTTGATTATTTTGCTATTGATAGCGGCAGCTTTAAATCTTTAACTAATCAACAATGTCAGTTTGCTTATCGTGAATCGGTGTTTAAACACGCGCTAAAAAATAAAGCAGTGATCACCCAAGTGCATTTTAAGTTGCCCAAAAAATGGCAACCGGTGCTCAGCTATGGACCGCTGCAGCAATTAAAAAATCCAACTCCACAGCAAGTGTGCGCGCAAGTGATACAAACGCGTAATAGCAAACTCCCAAACCCTTATAAACTGGCTAATGCGGGCAGCTTTTTTAAGAATCCTATTATCAACAATAGTGACTTTGCGCAGTTAATTGCTAAATACCCAGAGGTGCCTCACTACCCGCATGGTGCTGGTCACCATAAAGTGGCTGCAGGGTGGTTAATAGAGCAAGCGGGATTAAAGGGGTATAAAATTGCGGGGATTGAAGTGCATCAACAGCAAGCGCTGGTACTGGTTAATCATGGTAATAGTACAGGGGATGATTTAATTAATATGATTGCCCACATTCAGGATATTGTTTTAACACGTTACAACATAAGCTTAGAGCACGAAGTGCGATTAATTGATCAGTACAATGAATGCCATATCTCTTTGGAGCAATCAGCATGAAGGCACCTGACGGTAATAAGTTGGCCATTTTAAATGCGCTCAATAAAGGCGGGTTTGTCTCTGGGCAAGCACTGGGTAATGAATTAGGAATAAGTCGCGCGGCGGTAAGTAAGCATATTCAAAGCTTACAAGCTATGGGCTTAGATGTATTTAAAGTAACAGGTAAAGGCTATAGCTTAAATAACCATGTTGGTTTGCTTAATCAGCAAAGCATACAGCAGTACTATGCTGAGTTAGGGGCAAATACCGCGAATATTGAAGTGCAACCACTGATTGACTCAACCAACAGCGAGTTAATGCGCCGCATTCAAGCTAAAGCAGCGCTCGAATCGGGCACCGTGATTGTAGCCGAAATGCAGCAAGCAGGGCGGGGGCGTCGAGGGCGAGTATGGCAATCACCCTTTGGTGCTAACTTATACTACAGTTATTTTTGGCGCTTAGACGATGGTTTACAAGCCGCTATGGGCGTATCGATTGCTGTTGGTTTAGCTGTGTATGATGCGATAAAAGCACTTTATGATATTGAAGTAGAGCTTAAATGGCCAAACGACATTTATATAAACAAACAAAAACTCGCAGGTGTCTTGGTCGAGTTAGACGGGCAGCCACAAGGACCCTGTCAGTTAGTGATAGGGGTTGGTATTAATTTAAATATGCCAGAAAGTGCCAGTCAGCACATTGACCAAGCATGGACCGATTTAAGTCAGCACACCCAGCAGCTAGATAAAAATCAACTAGTAGCTTCATTAACTTATTGCTTAGAGCAGCGCTTAGTGCAATATCGCGAGAATGGCTTACAAACTATGTATCAACAATGGAATGCATTAAATGCATTTGCTGGTCAACAGGTAGAGCTTAATACCGGGCATCGCAGTTGGCGGGGAATTTGTGAAGGTATAGATGCGCACGGTGGTGTACGTATTCGCCAAGACGGCGAAGTAAAAAGTTATTATGGCGGTGAGATTTCATTAAGAAAGGCGCAAGCATGAGATTGTTAATTGATGTAGGTAATACCTCACTCAAAGCCGTATTGTGGCAAAACGAGCAAATACAGCCGTGCGATATTAATAATATCCCATGGCAGCAAATCACGGTTGTTGTTTACGCTTGTGTGGGTCGTAGTGAATTACTCAAACAGCTATTAGAGCAAGCTCAAACACATAACATTGATTGCTTTGAAGCATCGGTTAGTCGTGAACTCAGTACGTTGCATTGTGCGTATCAGCAAGTCGGTAATTTGGGTATAGATAGGTGGTTAGCACTTATTAGTGGTTATACGCTTTACCCTAATACGGCCGCCATTGTTGTTGATGCCGGCACGGCAACGACTATAGACGTCCTTAATGATGATGGGCAGCACTTAGGTGGTTGGATATTACCAGGGCTTGATTTAATGACCCGATCACTTACTCAAAATACCCAGCGCGTATTTGATGATGCAAACACGCCATTTGCTAATGAGCTTGGCAAAAACACCCCTAATGGATTAAAAAATGGTGCATTAGTGGCAACTATTGGCGCAATTGAGCAAGCAAAGCGGCATTTAAATACAAAAAATAGCCTTTTAATTTTTGCTGGTGGTTATGGTCAGCTATTACAAGGGCATTTTCCACAGAGTATTTTCGACCCAATGCTAGTAATGAAAGGCTTAAATTACTGGTACGAGTTGGCTAAAAAGAGTTAAAAACAACAAAAAAACCGCTTTTTGCGCGAATAGTGAGCGTTTGAAGCATAAAATCACATTTTTTTTAATTTTTTGGTTGCATCCCAATAAACCTTACTCTAGAATCTCGCCCCGTACTAAAGCAGTGCCGACTTAGCTCAGCTGGTAGAGCAACTGACTTGTAATCAGTAGGTCAACCGTTCGACTCGGTTAGTCGGCACCACTTTCCTTTTACCGGAAGTGCTTAGTATAAAGAATTATCGTGGAGGGGTTCCCGAGCGGCCAAAGGGATCAGACTGTAAATCTGACGGCTCAGCCTTCGCTGGTTCGAATCCAGCTCCCTCCACCACTTTATTCTAGACGGTTAGAGGTAGTTTAAGAACAGGTTCCTTAAAGCGGGCATCGTATAATGGCTATTACCTCAGCCTTCCAAGCTGATGATGCGGGTTCGATTCCCGCTGCCCGCTCCAATTTGATGATGCTGATATAGCTCAGTTGGTAGAGCGCACCCTTGGTAAGGGTGAGGTCGGCAGTTCAAATCTGCCTATCAGCACCAGTCAATCGAATCTCCTTAAACACTTCCTTTATCTGTCAGAAAAAAAACTATTTGAAATTTGAAAAAATTAACTTAATCTACCTATGGTGGATTATTTTCATATGTAATCTAGATACACAAAACTGATAGGTTCCGTCATGGCAAAAGCAAAGTTTGAACGCGTAAAACCGCAC